>CAYOVR010000006.1:0-22061 GCA_964407465.1 uncultured Candidatus Saccharibacteria bacterium | reverse complement strand
ATTTACGATTCAAGAAACTTTCGGCACTTTGCAAATCACATCTGGTGGCGTGACATGTGATTGGAGTGGTAAGTGGGATCGTGTCGATTATATGGCATTGTTCAAAGAACATACCGGACTTGATTTAGAAACAGTTAGCGATGACGAGTTAAAAAGCTATGCAAAGGATAAACACATTACATTTGAAGATTTTGCCCAGCGTGGCAGAGTCATCGATTTAATTTTCAAGAAAATTCGCGGGAATATTCGTACCGACAAACCAGTATTTTTGGTTAATCAGCCAGTTGAGCTTGAACCGCTAGCCAAGCGAGATCCGAAAAATCCAAAAATTGTTCAGCGCATGCAGATTGTCGCTTATGGAACTGAGCTTGGAAAAGGTTTTGGAGAACTCAATGATCCGATCGATCAACGACAACGATTTGCAGACCAGATGAAACTTCGCGAAGCAGGAGACTCCGAAGCTCAAATGCTTGATGAAGATTATGTCGAAGCTATGGAATACGGTATGCCACCAGCAGCAGGGTTTGGGGTTAGCGAACGTTTATTTAGCGTTCTAGTCGATAAGTCCGTTCGCGAAACTGTGATTTTTCCACCAATGAAAGAAGCTAAGAAATAGATGAAAGTTTTAGATGAACGACAAATTACCGAGAAGCTTGCCGCGATCCGCGGTTGGGGGCTGGCCGATGGTCAAATTCAAAAAACTTTTAGCTTTCCTGATTTTAAAAGATCTATGGAGTACGCCAATAAGCTTGCGATGATCGCTGAGAACATGAATCATCATCCTGACATGCGCATTAGTTATACAAAAGTCACGGTAAGCATATCAACGCACGAACTAGATGGAATTACTGATACAGATTTTAAACTCGCTAAAGAATGCGATCAGCTCGCAGTGGACATGCTTTAAATTAAATAGACATCTATGTTGGACATCAAATATATTCGTGACAATGAAGAACTTGTAAAAAAAGCGATTACTGATAAGCGCGTGTCTCTTAATTTAGATGATTTGTTACAAATTGATGCTCGTCGTCGCGAGTTATTGGCTGAAGTCGAAGGTTTGCAAGCTACAAAAAACGCTGTCTCAAAAGAAATTCCAAAATTGTCAGAGGATGACAAAAAAGGAAAGATTTTGGAAATGCAGGAAATCGACACGCGTCAGACAGAGCAGAAAGCAATTTTGCGCGATGTCGATCAGCAGTATCAAACTTTGTTGTTGCAAGTCCCAAATATTCCCGCACCAGAAGCTCCTGTTGGTCCAGACGAATCAGGCAACGTTCCGTGGAGTTATTGGAGTCCTGCTACTGGCCATGTTGATCCAAAAGATACAGATAAGGTCGCGGCAATTCCAACTAAGTTTGAATTTGAGATTAAGGACCATTTAGCTTTGGGTCAGAATTTAGATTTAATCGATATCGAAGCTGGCGTAAAAACTTCTGGTTTCCGTGGTTATTATTTGAAAAATGAAGCGGTTATGTTGCAGCAAGCTTTGATTCAGCATGCCTTGAAGAAACTTCAGCAAAAAGGTTTTACTTTATTCGCACCACCAACTATGGTTCGTGAATTTGCTTTAGTTGGCAGCGGCCATTTTCCAGCGGGACGCGAAGAAATTTATCAGATTGCAAACTCAGGCGAAGTTGAGGCTGGTGTTGAAACATCAGCGAAAGAGCCAATGTATCTGGTCGGCACATCAGAAGCTTCATTGCTTGCTTATTATGCTGACAAAGTCTTTGAGGAAAAAGATTTGCCGATAACCGTTTCTGGTGTTAGCGCTTGCTATCGCAGTGAAGTTGGCAGTTATGGAAAAGATGCTCGTGGTTTGTATCGTATCCATGAATTTCAAAAAGTTGAGCAGATGGTTATTTGTAAAGCTGATATTGCTGAAAGTGATAAGTGGCTAGAAGCTTTGCGCGAAACAGCAGAAGAAATTTTGCAGGATTTGAAGTTACCGTACCGAGTCTTGAATATTTGTACTGGTGATATGGGCGCTGGTAAATACAAAATGTATGATATCGAAACATGGATGCCTTCTCGTAATGGATTTGGGGAAACTCACAGTGATTCTAGCTTTACCGATTGGCAAGCTCGTCGTATAAATATTCGGTATAAAGACAGTGAAGGCAGCATGAAGTTCGCTTATACTCTAAATAACACAGCTATCGCTAGCCCGCGTATTTTAATTCCGCTTTTGGAAAACTACCAACAAGCTGATGGAAGTGTTGTTGTCCCAGAAGTCTTGCGTCCGTACGTTGGTGTTGATGTGATTAAGGCAAAGGTATCAAAGTAAATACTCAGCTGAGTATGAAAAAAACAGTTCAAAACATTCTCGCGGAATTAGCAAAAAGAATTCTTGCGAAGTATAAACCTAAGATTATCGGAATAACCGGTAGTGTGGGTAAGACCTCTACAAAAGAGGCTGTTTTTTTCGTGGTCAATCAGAAGTATCGTGCTTACCGCCCACTGAAAAATTTCAACAATGAGTTTGGTTTACCTTTTGCCATTTTTGGCACAGACAGTCCAGGAAGAAGTATTTTTGCTTGGCTTTCACTTTTAGCCAAAGCTTTTGGACTAATCTTGTTCAAACAAAAATATCCAGAGGTGCTCGTATTAGAATATGGTGTAGACAAACCTGGTGATATGGATCATCTGCTATCTATTGCTCATCCAAATATTTCTATCATAACAAGTATCGGCATCTCTCATTATGAATTTTTTAAGAGTGAAGAAGCAATAGAGCATGAAAAGGGGAGATTAGCTGAGGTGTTGGCTTCTACTGAACAATTGATTGTAAATGCTGATGATCCTAAATCGTTTAATCAACAACGCAAGACTAAAGCTAAGGTATTAAGCTACGCGTTAAGTAATACCGCTGATGTTCAGCTTGTAAAGAAAAGTGAAAACGTAACAGGCCAGTATTCTACTGATGTTGCTTTTAAAACACCTACTCGAACGATTGAAGCTAGTGTTCGGGCTTTGGGAAACCCTCATTTGGAAGCCGTAGCTACTGCTGTTGCTGTGGGTGAAGCTTTGGGTATCGAGACTGACTTAATTGCTCGTGGAATTCAAGACTATAAGCCTGCGCCCGGACGATTGAACATTTTAGACGGAATAAAGCACTCAGTTATTATTGATGATAGTTATAATGCGGCTCCAACGTCGATGCGCGAAGCATTAGCGTTGTTTGATCGATTGCCGTCAGCTCATAAAATTGCTGTATTAGGCGATATGCGAGAACTGGGAGCATTGTCTGAAAAAGCACATGAAGATATGGGAAAGTTTGTCGCATCATTAAATATGGATAAACTTCATACTGTTGGTGATGGGGGAAAATTGATTGCTAAAGCTGTGCTTGCCTCAGGATTTCCAGAAAGTAAATTGAGTATTTGGAATAATTCTGACGAGGCTAAGAAAGTCATTTTAAATTCAATTGAACCAAACAGTTTAATTTTAGTAAAAGGTTCACAGTTTGTTCGTTTAGAAAAGATTACTAAAGAACTTTTAACTGATCCGATGCGTGCTCCGGAATTATTATGTCGTCAATCTGGTAAGTGGTTAGAAATTTAAGATAGTAATTTATGTTCTTCAAATCAAAACAAAAAAAACTTGATCCGAAAGTTAGATTTCAACACCGTTCCTTTACTCAAAAAGTAAAAGAAGCTCAAGTCTACAAACGACAAGCTGCTCAGGTTCCAGAAACCGAGGGAGAAAAATTCCTAGCTGGTTTAGGTCTGGATTCCTGGTGGTCGCGTATTGTGGTGGGTCTGGGAATTATCGGGTTGGTTTATTTAGCTTACATTCCTAATTTTTTGTTTGTAAAAAATATAAATGTAAGTGGGGCAGAGGAGTCAATGCAAAACGGTTTGCGAGAAACAATAAAACAGTATTTTGCTGATAGCCCTTTTTATACTTCTCAGCGAAACGTCGTTTTTTTGAACACAGATGATTTGGCCGATTACATTCTAAAACATGATCAAAATGTCTGGCAGGTCCATGGTATTAAAAAGGATTTAGGTACTCTTGCTGTTCAAGCCTCTTTTAAGCGAGATAGATTTTTGCTCGTGACACCAAAGGGTGAATTTATTTTGTATAACGATGGTACTGTGGTTGGTCCACGTGGCCAAATAAATCAGAACGACTTAGTGAGGATCATGACTGATGCAACCAGTCCCGTGAGGATTGGCGAAAAGTATTTATCACCACAAATGCTTGCTGCGATTGAATTGATTCAAGATAATATTGAACGTTCGGCTAATTTGCCCGTGGATTTCTACGAGCTTCCCGCAACCACATCAGCTCAAGTTTCAGAAGAAGATTTGGAGACTGGCCCGCTTTCTGTTTTAGTTCCGAATGAGCTTATAACACACATAAAAGCCAATGAGACCCTAAAGCACATTAAGCCTTTTAAAATTTACTTTGATGCGAGCAGTGATATTGAAAAGGCGATACAAAATCTAACAGCACTCATTACCTATATGAATCCCACTCAGGTTTTGAGTTTGTACTATATTGATATGCGTTTTCCTGAACGTGGTTTTTCGTGTGCTAAACAAGCGCCTTGTGCGGTTGAGAAAGTCTTGATCCCTGCTGTTTCTGAAGAGGAACTAGAAAAAGAGCCTGTTATTGAGACTCCTTAGTTTAAGCTTATTTCACACTATATTTAGTGATGATAATCCAAGTTCCAACATATGGCCTGACGTCAGCGTAACCCTTTTCGTCGACTTGTTCCCAGTTCGATGGAACTTCTGGTTTGGTCCCTCCAAATCCATTGGTCCAAAGCAGCCACACTGTGTCGCCCACGGTTGTAGCTTCGGCAAAATCTGGTAGTAAGTCCTCGTTAGTTAAAATAGCTGTCCCTGCAAAGTGAGGCAGATTTTTTATATCCCGATTTCCACCGCTATAAAGGAGTGGAGTAACTGGGGTACGGTTGTAATACTTAAAGTTAAAAAATTCAAAACTACTGCCAACATAGAGTTTGTCGTCCGGTTCAACTTGGCGGTTGAGGTAAGCGGCGGCCGCTGCCATACCTTGCCTCTCCGAGGTGTTTAAGTTGGTCCAGTGTTGGTGAAAAGCGGCGAGGTTCGCTAAAACGTAAGCAAATAAAAGTAGCTTAGCAAAGTTTTTGTGTTTAATTTGAGATAACCATGCGCCTAACGCTATCGAATAAAAAACGCTGGCAAATAGAAAATATCGAACTAAAAATACTGATGAATCTTGTCCACGGATTTTTCCTAGCAGTGCAAAAAGCATGGCTCCGATAAATGGTGCCAAGAAAGCCATGACCACCAACCACTTGGCTTTTTCTTGAGTTTTTTGCAAAAAACGGATAAGGAAGAAAGCTGTGAATACGACCCCTAATATTATATAAATTTGGTCGGCCGAATTTTGGATATTAACATTGAACGCTAAAAACATTTCCCAAATAGTTGTCGGGATACTCCACTTATCCATTTTTGGTATCCAGAACGAACCACTGACTTGGCTAAATTGAAAAAGAAAAGTTTTGAACCAAGGGATATAGAGTAAAGCGATCACTGCAAACGATGCCAGCAAAAAAACATATCTTTTGAAAGACTCTTTGTGTTTTGCGATGTGATGGACTAGTCCATATAGACAGAGTGCGGCAGCCGTGAAAAATAGATAATAATGAGTATACATCATAGCGCTTGTAAAAAGCGCAAAGAGTACATAAAGCCAAATAGTTTTGTTGCGAAGAGTGCTATATTCTGGAAGATGGGGAATTTTTTTCGAGAGACTTTCAAAATACTCATTCTCTGTTTGGAGTGCTCTGACTAAAAAGTAAGCGGCGCAAACTGCTAACAACGCACCGAAAGTATACATTCTGACTTCAGTGACATATTCAATTTGAAATGGACTAACGGCGGTTAGTAAGGCAACAACAAGCGCTGCTTTATGGTTATGAAATGCTCGCTTAACGAAAAGATAGGAAACAGGAATTATGGCCGCTCCAACAACGACGGAAAAACTTCGGAGAGCAAGTAATGAATCACCAAAAATATAGTGCCAGAATCGAAGCGCAATGTAATATAGTGGGGGATGAACATCGAGTCCAATACGGTACATCATTTCGCCCCACGGGTATTTAATATATAGAGCGGAGAAAGCTTCGTCGTGCCACAGGGAAATGCTCGTGTTGTTATAAAAGCGGAGCAAGAGCCCAATGATAATTATTCCAAGTAAAACCCAATGTTTTTTGATGAAATTCATAGCTATTTGGTGACTTCATAAACCGCCATGACGGTTTGTTGGAAGTTATTACGAGCTTCAAGTTTTAAGCGCGTATTTGGATGATTAATTTTAAATTTCGTAATATCGAATAAACTTGATTGGCAAAAGACAATATGATCACCGGGATTGAGGTTTTGCAATTCCCATGAATTTTCAGGGTCGACTTGGGTGTATGGCTGATTTACTGGGTCGTTAGGATCTGCGGCATTAAGTGAAGTTAAGTAATCAACAGTTTGGACAGAGAATTTGTCGAGGACTAAATAAGTATTAGTTTTGCTACTATTTGATTTTGCATAAGATTTATTTAGATAGTCGCTAACCGTTGTTAAATCTGATCTAAAGGCGTATTGATATTCTGGGCTACTGGCTGCGTATACGAAATAAGCATAATAACTTTGGGTGGTTAAAGCGATTACAAAACAGACAATCAAGACACGGAAAGCATTTCGCACTAACTTTGCTTTCCAAGAGCTAAATGGGTCGTGATATTTTTGGCTAAATTTTTGAATACCCTCAACGACTAAGTATAGTCCCCATGCTGAAAGAATAAATACAGAGGGGATTGTGCCAATGCTGCGTAAGCCATGAGGAATTCCTTCCGCAGTTGTTACAACCGGAATGAGCATTCCCCAAAACCATCCGGTGAGCAAAAAGAATTTCCAATTCAAGCTTTGTTTATTTGGTCTGATAAAATACCATAAAGCTAAAACAAACGAGCCGATTAATCCAATACCGAAAAATATCGAAATTAGCGGTGATAAGAATGGGTAGCCCGAGACGTTGTGGCGCCAGTTGAGGTCACCTTCAGTGAAATAAGCTTGGACGCTGAGTCGGGTAACCTCAGCGAGCGTAGGGATAAGCTTTCCCTGGTTTAGCTCTGGATTAAATATGCTAACTTGCCCGCTACGTCCAATGAATGATCCTGGGTGAGTGTAAAAATAGTTTGCGAGTGGGTAGATGAAAATTATAAATGATACGAGAGCGATTATGGCTGGAGTGAATAAAATCTTTGTATTTCGGAAATGTCCTTTAAACCAATCCGTCAGTAATGGCCAGAGAACGGCAATCCCCAAAATCGGCACAAAAATTCGATAAGCGATATAAGTGTAAAATCCTAAAGCAAACGTTGCTCCTGTAATAATCGCCCAAAAGTATCGAGATTTTCTTGTTACGGCTGTGTAAGCTAATAATCCAAAGTAAATCGTGAAAGGTGCGAATAATGGAATAAGGTTTGCTCGGAACGCTGTACGTGACAATACTATGTGCCATGTAGACACGGCCATGAAGAAACTGGCAAGCAACGCAATATTCGTCGCCCGTTTAATCTTCAACGGATCTGTTTCATTGAGGGAGAATAACTTTCGTGTTACTAGGAAACAGCCAAGTACCGCAAGCACTCCAACAAGCGCGGATACAGTATGATGTTGCCATGGCCCTTTTCCAAAAGCTTCAACATTGCCCCAAATCATGTAGAAGAATAGAGCTTCTCGGCCATTACCCCTTTCATAGAAAGGATCTAGCTGGCCTTGCTGCATTAGGTTGATGTCCAGGCCATTTGCGGCTTCATCAGGGAACAACCCTCCAGGCATTACAGCAATTTGATAATAGCGAAAGAACACTGACAAGATAATCACGCCAGCGAGCAACCATTTTTGTAGTCTAGTCATTTTTTTATGAGCCTTGAGAAAAGCGGTGTTTTTGCTATACTTACCTCAGCTGTTACAGCACATCTATGCCTGATACAACCGAACACATCACACCAATTCCTAAGCAAGTTACGGATTCAATTTTGTTTCTATGGATCGGAAGCTTTGTTGCGATCATTATAACATTTTTGGTTATATTTTTCAAAATAAATCCTAACCCAGACAGTACATACGCTTTGCATTACACTGTGTTAGTTGGGGTTGATTTGCTCGGTAAGGGAGCTGATTTTTATAAAATTCCTACAGTTGGTTTGATAATCATCGCAGTAAACTATCTTGTCTATAGAGTGTTAAAATCACCGCGAAATATTCTGTCTTTCTTTCTTGCATTGTCCAGCGTTCTCGTTTCAGTTATTCTACTTGTTGCAACATTCTTTTTGATCAGAGTTAACTAATTATGTTTCGAAAACGAACTTTTCAGGAACGGTTGTGGGAAATTTTACCCGGACTAAGTATTTGGTCCGTCTTTTTGGGCGCAATTGCTTTGTCGTTTTTCAAACCAGTTTGGGCAGCTTTGTTTATTGTCTGCTTCGATTTGTATTGGCTTCTAAAAGCTGCTAACGTAGCGCTTCATTTAATTGCTAGTTATCGCCGTTTTCGGGTGTTTGTAAAGATTGACTGGTTTGGTTTTGTCGAGAAATTACAGGAAGGTGTTCCAGCTTTGATTGAAGAGTTTCAGAAAAAGTCTGAAACAGCCACAAAAAAACTTGAAAAACGTTACTATGAAGAGGAAATTGTTCGTTTACAAGATGGTTTAGAACGGGAAAATATCAATAAGGATTACCGACAGTTTTATCATGTCATCGTTTTACCTTTCGTTGATGAGAGCTTTGAAGTCTTAAATTCCACAGTCAGTGCTTTGACCCAGTCGCATTATGCAAAGGAGCGGCTCATTCTATTACTTGCGAGCGAAGAGCGAGCAGGAGAGAAAGCCCAAATAGTTGCGCAACAAATTAAGGAACGTTATCAAAATGAGTTTGGGATGTTTTTTATTACGGTTCATCCAGATGGTTTAGAAGGAGAAATAAAAGGAAAGAGTGCCAATGCTAGCTTTGCGGTGGAAAATTTGTTACCAGAGCTTAAAAAGTTGAACATCAATATTGATCAAGTGCTTATTTCAAACTTCGATAGCGACACGATTATCCACCCTCAATATTTCGCTCGAGTGACCTTTGAATTTTTAACGGCCAATAAACCATACCAAAAGAGTTACCAGCCAATCGCGATTTATAATAATAACATTTGGGATAGTCCGGCGATTATTCGTGTAGTCTCTGTCTCCAACTCGTTTTTTCAATTTACAGAAAGTTCTCGTCCGGATCGACTGAGAACTTTTGCCTCCCATACTATGACCTTAAAAGCACTGGTAGATGTGGGTTTTTGGAAAAAAGATATTGTGAATGAGGATGGTTATGTTTTTTGGCAGTGTTATCTTTACTACAATGGTGATTATTCAGTTGTGCCTTTGTTTATTCCGGTGTCACTTGATACTTGCTTAGCAGATACTACCTGGCAAACTTTAAAGAATCAATATAATCAAAAGAAGCGTTGGGCCTATAACGTTGAATATTACCCGCACCTCATTCCAAAACTGCTTAAGAGCAAAGCGCCTTTTTGGGACCGTATGTACAAGCTTTATCAGTATGTTGAAGGGGACTTTAACTGGGCCGCGGCTAGTGTGTTGATTACCATTTTGGGATGGCTGCCGTTACTTATTGGTGGTAAAGAATTTAACGAAAGTGTTGTCGCAGTTAATTTGCCTTACATGACGCGCTTTCTTATGACAACTGCCACCGCTTTCCTGATTTTTAGTGTCTACATTAATTTAGTGCTTTTACCACCGCGACCAAAAAAGTATGGAGTCATGCGCAGTGTGATGATGTATCTGCAGTGGTTTTTAGTGCCAATTACTTCCGTTGTATTCAGCAGTTTTCCGGCTATTGAATCTCAGACTCGTTTAATGTTTGGACGATATTTAGAATTTTGGGTTACACCTAAATCACGCAAAGGTGAAAACACTGCTTTGCAAATGAAAGAAATGCAAAGCTCGAGACCGCAATAATCATATGGAATATCTTTGGTTTGGCTTAATAGCTCTTGTAATATCATTCGCTGTTACGCCACTCGTTCGAAAATTAGCACGAGCGACTGGCGCAATGGATATTCCACGTCCGCCACGTAATTTGCATGCCAAGCCGACGCCAAAACTTGGTGGTCTTGCCGTGGTTGTCGCGTGTGCGTTTGCGATTGGTTTGTATTTGCAATTCGGTGAATGGAATAATATAATCGTTCCGCCATCTTTTTTTATGGGCATCGGAGCGGGAGCACTAATTTTAATGATTGGCGGATTTTTAGATGATAAGTATGACTTGCCGCCGTATCTTTTATGGATTTTTCCTAGCTTAGCGGCGCTCGTTGTAGTGTTAAGTGGTGTCGGTGTTGGCATTACCACTCTAAGTAATCCTTTTGGTGATCCATTTAACTTAGATTTTAAAGTACTCTTTTTACCAGCCTCAGCAATTTTTGTGTGGTTATGGTTAATGGGTATGATGTTTACCACTAAGTTTTTAGATGGACTTGATGGTCTTGTTGCTGGCATCGGAACCATTGCCAGCTTTACTTTATTCCTTTTATCTTTGACCGCGACTGTAAACCAACCAATAACCGCAACCCTCGCGATCATTTTATGTGGCGCGTTGCTTGGTTATTTATTTTACGCGTTTTATCCCGCCTCTATTTTTATTGGTGATGGCGGGAGTTTATTTGTTGGATTCATGCTCGGAGCTTTATCTATATTACTTGGTGGGAAAATAGCTACCGCCTTTTTGGTCATGGGGATTCCGATTCTCGACGTCGCCTTGGTTTTGCTGCAACGTATTCTAACTGGAAGAAGTCCGTTTAAAGGGGATCGATTGCATTTACATTTTCGACTTCTCGATGCTGGCTTTAGTCAGCGTCAAACCGCCGCAATTTTTTATGCCATTTCCGCGTTGTTCGGATTTACCGCTGTGTTCTTGCAAAGCCTTGGCAAGCTTATCGCTCTCATCGCTTTATTTATTGTGATGGGGCTTTTGGTTGGTGGGGCTGTATACCTGTATCGTCGCAAAAACCGCCGCGCTGCCCAGTCTCTTGACCTCTGACCCATTTCCTTCTATACTGTGCCTACACAGATCACACAGACGAAGGAGGCACAGTTGGGAAAGAAAGCATTCGCTACGCGTCGCCCGGCAGATGAGGAGAAGAAGATCGTCATGGCGAAGCGGAAGAAGTAGGTTCCCACGCGAATTTCACAGTGCCAGGCCGTTTGTACAAGGTCTGGCACTTATATTGACCAAATTATATAAAAGTGATAGAATAGGTAGAGTTTGCAGCCCCAAAATACTCGAAATCATTTAATACATATTGATATGTTTGCAATTATTGAATCCGGCGGAAAACAGTATTTGGTTTCCGAAGGTGATAAAATCCAAGTTGAAAAGTTAGACGGCGAAGCCGGATCCACCATTACTTTTGATAAAGTCCTCTTTATGGGCGATGATTCAACTCAGACTGTTGGTACCCCTGTCGTCAGCGGTAAAACTGTCGAAGGTAAAATCCTTGCACAGGGCCGTGGTGATAAAATTCGTATCTTCAAGTACAAAGCTAAGAGCAAGTACCGAAGAACACAGGGTCATCGCCAAGCTTTCACCGAAATCGAAATCGTCAAGCTTTAAACTTCCTCGTACGCAATATAAGAGCCCGGCTTTGCCGGGCTCTTATATTGCTTTATTCAACTTCTTCGTTATTTTGCTGCGGTACTTCTCACCGTAGTTTGACTACGCCTCGAAGTATCCTCGCAAAATGCCTCGAATTTGAATAAACGAGAAAGTTTAAGTTCTAGCACCTAGTTATTATGTTCTCGGTCGTAGGCCCATTGGTTGGCGCGGTAGTAACTTTCAAATGTACCAGCATCAATCCAGTTACCATCTAAGACTTCTACGTTAAGTTCGCCTTTTTGCAAATACCAGTTTTGGATTTCTGTAATTTCAATTTCGCCACGTTCCGAGGCTTGGACGTTTTTAGCAATTTCAACAGCGCGGTGATCAAAAATATACATTCCTGTTAAAGCCAAGTTAGACAGAAATTCTTTTGGTTTTTCGATAATCTTTATCGCTTTATTATTTTCATCAAGTTTAACGACACCAAAACGTTCTGGGTCGGGAACTTCTTTAGCAAAGACCATGCCGCCGCTTTTAAAGCTCTGAATGGCCTTGGTAAAGTCGTAGTCAAATAAGTTGTCACCTAATATCATAGCCGAACTGTCGCCGTCGTCTAGAAAGTTCTCCGCCATAATATAGGCGTGAGCGAGGCCTACTGGTTTGTCTTGAATTTCGTATGTAAAACGCACACCAGGCCCAAACTCCTTACCGCTTCCCAAAACTTTCATGTAATCACCGCAATGGTCAGGTGAGACGATAATCAAAATCTCTTTTATCCCAGCTTCGAGAAGTTTTTCGAGCGGATAAAAAATCATCGGTTTGTTGTAAATCGGTAGAAGTTGCTTGGATGTAACTTTGGTTAGGGGATAGAGCCTTGTGCCCGCGCCTCCCGAGAGAATAATACCTTTCATATCTAGTCGTTCGTTAAATAATCTTTGAGGGCGTCTTGCCAACTGCGTAACTTAGGAAACTTCGTGTTGTTGAGGATTTCGTATTGGGGTCGCTTAGCCTCACGTGGTGGGAAAGTTGAGGCAGGGACAGGACTTAAATCTGCTTCTATATTTTTGATACGAAAAATTTCTTTTGCCCAGTCGTATCGAGAAGCGAGGCCTTCGTTGATTCCATGATAGATTCCAAAAGGTTGATTTTGTTCGACAAGTTCTTTACTCATGATTGCTAAGTCTTTGGCGTAAGTTGGTTTGCCAAATTCATCATCAACCGCCTTAATTGATTTTCCTGTTTCGGCCATTTCGAGCATGATGTCGATAAAACTTTTTTTGCTCGTTCCAGTTGTCGCTGGTTTTGCATATAGCCACTCAGTTCGAATAATGTAGCTTTTCTTGCAAAAGTTTGTGACAGCTTGTTCGCCGCCAAGTTTCGATTGCCCATATGCGTTTATAGGTTGAGGTATGTCGGTTTCAGTATAACCATCTTTTGAGTCACCGGCAAAGACTTGCCCGGTGCTGTAATGAACAAGCGTGGCACTTATTTGATCACAAACTTTTGCAAGAAATTCTGGAGCTTTTGCATTTATTGACTTGGCCGTTTCAGAGTTTTGCTCGGCGCCATCAACATCGTTGTAAGCTGTGCAGTTAAAGACGATGTCTGGCTTGAGTCCAGTGATTTGATTGGTCACAGCGTTTTCGTCTGTGACATCAAGCTCGCTTCGTCCCCAAGCGGTTGCATCAGGATACAACGAAACCAACTCCCGACCCAAGTTACCATTTTTCCCGATGATGAGGATGTTAGGCATTATTTAAACTGTTCAGGAAATAATTCTTTCATTGTTTTGTTTTGCAAATCTTTTTCTGAAACTAGTGGATTTTTCGAAAGCCACTCTATATTTAAATCCGGGTCGTTATAAATTGCGTACTGCTCTTTACCTACTTCCCAATAGTCGGTTGCAAGATATATATAGTCAGCTTGCTCACTTATGGCTAAAAAGGCGTTACCGCATCCTGCTGGAACTAGGACCGCGTTCCGGTTTTTATCACCCATTATGATTGATTCATATTGTCCGAATGTTGGGGAGTCTTTTCTAAAGTCGACGACAATCTGTTGAACCTCCCCGTAGGCCATGGTTACAAGTTTATGCCACGGAGCGATATGAATACCACGAAGCGTATCTTTAGATGAATGGGAATGATTGGCTTGGGCGGGATTAAATTCAAATCCAAGACGATTTTCTAAATCGTTTTTACGATAGAATTCACGGAAGAAACCACGAGGATCTGCGAAAGTTGGACGCTCTATAATAAACACGCCCCCTAGTTTAGTTTCTGTGATAAAATCTTTTTGATCCATGTTATTTCGTTAATACTTTTTCGCCCTGTGCTTTGTAAAAACTTTCTGCTTCGTTGGCGGTATCTTTCCACCAAGCTTCGTTATTCTTGTACCATTCAACTGTTGTGGTTAACCAAGTGTCGAAATCGTGTTCGGGTTGCCACCCGAGTTCTGTATTAATCTTGCTCCAGTCAATTGCGTATTTTACATCGTGTCCAGCGCGGTCTGTAACAAACTCGATTTTGTCTTCATTCAAATCCAAAGCTTTAATAAGTTTTTGAGCAATTTGTAAGTTGGTAACTTCTTCGGTCATACCACCAACGCAGTAGGTATCGCCGATCTTACCTTTTTGAATGATTAATTCAATGGCACGACAATGATCTTTAACGTAGAGCCAATCACGAACTTGATTTCCTTCGCCATAGATCGGAATATTCTGTCCGTGTAGTAAGCGAATGATAGAACGGGGAATTAACTTTTCCGGATGTTGGTACGGCCCAAAGTTATTTGTGCAGTTGCTGATTGTAATTGGAAGTTTGTAAGTTTCGAAATAAGCGTTCACAACATGATCACTTCCAGCTTTGCTTGCCGAGTATGGGCTACGCGGGTTGTATCTGGTTATCTCAGAGAATTTATATTTTTCATCGAGGGGTATGTCGCCAAAAACTTCGTCAGTAGAAATGTGGTGGAAACGACTAACTTTATTTTGTCGTGCGCTTTCTAAAAGTGTATGCGTGCCAATAACATTTGTGCGTGTAAAAATAAATGGATCGGCAATAGCGCGGTCGTTGTGAGATTCGGCGGCAAAGTGAACGACACAATCAACGCCGCTCATCACTGGATCAACCGCTTCGCGATCGGTGATGTCACCTTCAACAAATGTAATTTTGTTTTCTAGCGGCGCCAAGCTTGCTTTGTTGGCCGCGTAAGTTAAAGCATCAAAGACAGTGATTGAGTCTTCAGGGTGTTGTTCTGCCCAGTAATGCACAAAATTGCTCCCAATGAACCCTGCCCCACCTGTTATCAATATTTTCATAGTTTTGCTTTCAAATTTAGCGATTTGCGCTACAGTTATCGTATCAAGCGTGCAGGGGAGTGTCAAAGTGAATTTAGACTGAAGGAGTTCTAAAATTAGTCTTAAAACCCCTTATTTGCGGGCGTTTTCTCCAGATCTTAAAAAGCCCTCATAATAAGCGATTACCTTGACAAAACGCCATATTTATGGTAAGATGATAAATCAATTAAATGGATCTTTCATATGACCCAAGACCCACTAAAAAACTATCCATCTGCGAGTGACGAAATGTCACAGCTTTTTGGTTTGCATGAAGACAGCGATTTATCTGATACTTCTCAGTACGCCTCTGTTAGTGCGCCAATGCCGTCAAACTTGCCGATCCTTGAAGGTCAGTTAGTTACTGATAGTGATGAAGTGGAAGAAGATATTGCCAAGGAAGCTGTAATTCTTTCTCAAAAACCTCAAACTGAAACTGAGCAGTATAAAGAAGAGCAAAAATCTGAAATCTTACGTGAGCTAGAAGAGTTTACAAAGAAAGATGGCACAAAGTCATTTGTGAACACTTTCAAAAAAATTGCTCCATACCTTGCCGTATTCGGTGTGGGTGTGTTCATTTACTATTTTTACTTCACAGATTTTTCATTCAAGAGCGTGTTTACTAATTTCTCTTCGTTTGAGCAGTCAGAACAAAAAAACACTGCTATGGATGAATTGATTGCAGAAAATCGTTCTCAGTATGAAGTTTGGATGCGTCAGTTTTATTTTGACATTACTGATGCTAGTATCCTTGATCCTTACGCTGATCATTCTGGTAATGGCTTAAATAACTTTCAGAAATATCTTTTGAACTTAAATCCTAAAGAGTACGATAGCTTAAACCTCGGAATGTCCGATGGTCAGGCTGTGGTACAAGGTATCGATCCATCTACAGGTAAGGATTTCAGTGACACTAAGCAAAGCTTAATCGATAAATATTTTGATCTAGAGGCTATCTCTAACAAGTTAGCTGCTGGTACAGTAGCAGATGTTATCGCTAGCAATGAAAACAGTGCGCGCCAAGTCTTGGGTGTACAAACTGCCCAGGCTTCTTATGTTGAAAATAGTTTAGGCTTGAACACTGATGCTGAAATTATCTTGAACATTCCTTCCTTGAATATTACTGTACCGATTGTCTGGACCAAAGACACTAAAGACTTCGATAACGATTTGAAGAATGGTGTTGTCCATTACCCCGGAACTTCAACTCCTGGTGACATCGGCACAAGTTATATCTCTGGACATTCAAGTAACTTCTCATGGTCCAAAGGAAAGTATAATCAGATTTTCGTAAAACTTGATCAGCTCAAAGAAGGCGAGACCTTTACTATTACCGCAACGAATTTTGATGGGACTAAAGTTAAGCTCCACTACGTTGTAAAACGCCAAGCTGAATTCCAGCCAAATGATCAGGAGCAGTTCATCAATACTTCCAAGTCTGTGGTCGCACTATCAACGTGTTGGCCACCGGGCACAACTGCCCGTCGTTTAGTTGTCTTTGGTGAGTTGAATCAAACTCAAAATCAATAATTCTGAGTACACTGCGTGCACTATATATAGTGCACGCGATTGTGCTCGGCACAACCTACCAGCAGAGCTAACGTGCTGGCATGGTTGCCAGGGCATTTGTTGTTTGACAACTAGGAGAATTATACAATGAAGAGAGCAATCTTCATGGTTTTCGCAATTATGCTTTCTGCTGGCACATGTTATGGTCAGCAGCCTGCGACGAACGAGCGTCCGGTTATGACCTACGGGTCAGCCGGGCAGCCCCCGAGACAGGAGCGCTCTGTGTATGCGCCTCTGGCTAGTGATGTCGAAGTTGTGGCTCTCCCTGGCTCTTCTCTGGAAGGATCAGGACCACAGCTTGTTGAGTTTCACTTGTCGGAAGCCGATCTGGCGCGCTTGCGTGTCTTTGCCGGCGAGTTCGCTTCGAATAAAAGGCTAACCGGGCCTGTAAAGGTCGAGATACGCATTACGTTCGAAGGTGCAATGTCCAGTACTCCGTATTTGGACAATGCTCAAGAACTTGGCAAAGAGTTGAGCGAAGATCTGATCCGCGATACTACCAACGATCTCGGGTACGGCGTTCGCAATCAGTTACCATACCTCCTCGGAGACGCAGCTGATAATGCGATTACCAAGTCGGGTGAAACCGCCGCGCGTATAGTAGTGAATCCCAAAGATTGCCAGACGTTCTCGTTCTACGTAAAGATCGAGGCTCCGAGTTCTGGTTTTTTTCGGGAGAACACGGTGACGTTCAATTACGACGTCATCACTTACGACAACGGTACACGAGAAGTCCGAGTCCGCAAGGATGAAGATAACGATTTCGATGATCGTAAGCGACTTGGGGTCGTTAATGTCGACAATCGTGGATCACTCCATTTGGCTGTTTCGGGGAGACCTGGACTCAAGCCCAAAGTTAACCTCGGTGGTCTCGCTGATGTCATCAGCGCGGCTGTCGCGATCGTGGAAGTGGGGAGGTAGAGAACCGTGAAGAAAGTTGTTTCGACTCTCTCGCTAATTCTGGGGGTCGTGCTCGTCATCAACGGGCTCGCCTCCACAACGTTCGCTCAAGGCCGAAGCCGTCGTGCTTCGGCCGCTGGCCAGCAGCATACGTCGCAAGGCCAGTGGTACAAGTGGGGCTCAGTCGAAGGCTGGCACCCCTACGAAGTGCCCTCGTCCCGAGCGATGTCGACCTTTGGGTCTGCACCGCCCGAGTCGTTCTCGCAGTGGTATGAGCCCGGAGCGACCACTTACACTCGGGAACAGATGGTTGGGTTCAAGCTCGTCGAAAAGGAGTACCCGCAGGATTTCGTGGGTCAATTTCCGTTCGACGTGAACAAGCCGCACCAGGTGTGGCTTGGCATGAACAACAAGCTCAAGCGGTTTCGCAACACCAGCGACAACCGCTTTGGGCCGGTTCCCGGATACCCACGCTTTACCGTGTGGGTCGATAGCAACAACCTCCCTCAGTTTTACGGAGGTTCGGAAGAGGGCGACATACTGTCCTGCTTCAACAGATTGCCGGTCGTGTGGTTCTGGGTGCCTCTGGCTCCCTGTCCGGATATCTGCGAAAGCACCAAGCTCGAACCGGTCGGAACTCCTTTCCTTCGCGACGGGAAATGGTTCCAGAAGGTCAGGGACAACTGTAACAAGGAATGGGACATCGAGATCCCGTGCATTGGTGTGGACCCTTACATGACTGGAAACTCCGAGTGGCGTGCTGACAAGGCAGGGGAGCTCACGTATTACGAGGAGTGGACAAACGATTGCGTTACGTGGTGGGCTGAAGGTTGCCCGCCTGATGCGATGATAATGGTGTTTGAGTACGGCGTGTCCGGAAAACTCACCAAGAACAAGGGCCGCAAGGTCCATGAAATGGTGGACAACAAGACCGGACAGAAGCTCTCTGAAGCCGAAGTCCGATTCTTGATCGACACCATAACGACCGAGAAGTTGAGCAAGAAGAAGTTCAACTACTTGAGGATCGACCGCATCGTGTGCGGCCCAGGCAAGGGCACACTTGTGGTGCGGTACTTCCACGAGGGTGGAAAGCTTAAGTTTTTCCTCATCGGTCTCGCGGTCGGCCTGATCGCCGGCACCTTCATCGGCGCGCACTTCTTTGCGAAGGCGTGCCCACCGGAGTTGTTCATTCCGAAGGAGTATGTCGCTCCCGGCCCCGGTGCCGGTAGCGGAAACTACCTCTGGAAGTTCTTTCTCCGGAAGTAGCGGTTAAGTCCGCAACAACTCTGCACCCCGTGCAGAAAACCTCCGGTAAAACGGAGCCTCGCGAAAGCGAGGAACACGCAGCTGGGTGGTTTGGTCGTCTCTGACGATCGAATCACCCACTGCGTTTTCTTTTTATCTACAGTCGCAAAAAACCCAATTTTTTGATATAATATCAGTAATTATCTCAAGCACTTAAATCAAAACATATACATGAAATTATCGGTAATTATTCCCGCATATAACGAAGAAAAACGCATTGCTTCAACTTTACAGAGCATTAACGAGTATTTGCAAAAACAAAGCTATCAATACGAAATTCTAGTACTAGTTGATGGTGCTAAAGACAACACAGCACAAGTCGTCCGTGATTTGGAAAAGAATATGCCAAACGCGCGTCTTATTGATAACAAGGAAAACAAAGGCAAGGGCGGGGTGGTTCGACAAGGTATGCTTGAAGCTACCGGCGACGTTCGTATGTTTATGGACGCTGATAATTCTACAGCCGTTGACCACATTGAAAAGTTTTTACCGTATTTTGAACAAGGTTATGATATCGTCATTGGCTCACGTCGCATCAAAGGAAGCGATATCGCGGTACACCAACCCTTCATCCGGGATTTTCTTGGTGGCGTCTTCCGTTTTATTGTTCACACCATAGTCCCGCTTGGTGTAACGGATTCGCAATGTGGATTCAAAGCTTTCTCAGCGCAAGCCACAGAAGCTATTTTCCCAAAACAAACAATTATGCGCTGGGCCTTCGATGTTGAAATTTTAGCTCTAGCGCGAAAGTACAAAATGAAAATTAAAGAAGTCCCTGTACGTTGGGTTAACAATGGTGAAAGCACGGTCAAGCTATCTGGTATGATTCATATGTTGCTGGAAATCATCGAAGTCAGATTTAATTTATGGACAGGCGCTTATAAAAAATGAAACTGATAAAAACAAAACCATACATCTATATCCAAGCAGCGCTCATTGTGCTGCTTGCTACGTCCGTGTTTGCTGGAGCTCCAGCTCAAGCAGCTGAAACCCAGACACAGTACGTTATTCAGCTATCCTCAGGAGATAGTTCGTCTTTGAATGAGTTCGCCACAGCTGTAGAACAAAAATTTTCGTTTATCAATCGACCAGAATTTAACAACGTCTATAGTTTCAGTTCTGGTTTAAGTCTTTCTCAACTCAAACAGAAATTAGACGGACAATACTCATACATAGAAATTAACCGTGAATTTCAAACCCGGGCCAAAATCAACCCCAATGATCCTGCTTTTACCAGAGATTCTACGAACAAAGATAAACAGTGGGCTTTGCCGAAAGCAGAGTTTCTAGAAGCGTGGAATAAAACCAGAGGAAGTAAGGAAGTTATTGTGGCAATTATCGACACTGGGATTGATGCAACGCATGATGACTTAAAACGTCAATCTTTTGTGAAAGGCTATAACTTTGAAACCCATACTGAAATTGGTCGTGGTAAGAATTCTGATGACAACGGTCATGGCACCTTAGTCGCTGGGATTATTGGCGCGGTTCCAAATAATGGTAAGGGTATTTCTGGGGGCGCCTGGAACGTTTCGTTAATGCCGATTAAAGCTTTGAATAGTAGGGGATCCGGAAAGTCATCTGATATTGCAGAAGCAATGGTCTGGGCGGCTGACAATGGCGCGTCTATTATAAATTTGAGCGTTGGTGGAATTGGTTTTGCTCACGAAACAACTTTGTCCAATGCTATTAGTTATGCTTTCAATAAAAACGTGGTGATTGTTGCTGCGGCGGGAAATGACGTTGCGGTAAATGGTGGGAATATCAGTGATAATCCGGTTTTTCCAGTATGCGCTGATAACGGCGAAAATATGATCATTGGTGTAACCGCGACTGACAACAATGACTTAAAACCCGCGTTCGCTAATTTTGGTAAATCTTGTGTTGATGTGTCCGCGCCAGGTAGACGCATTCTCTCGACTATAAATGTTGATCCAGTTAGTGGCGTTGCAGCGCCTGACGCGTATGCTTATGCTTCAGGAACATCGATGGCGGTTCCATACGTTACCGCGCAAGCAGTTCTATTGAAGTCATTATTTCCAACTGCCACCAACAAGCAAATCCGTGATCGGATTATTTCAACCGCAGACCCGATTGATAATTTAAATTTGTCTCAGTGCGGTGGTTTGTCTTGTGTTGGTCTCTTGGGCTCTGGTCGTATCAACGTTAGCGCCAGTCTTAAAAACGAGCTTACTCCATATATTCAGGAAGGTGATGTGGTTGAATTACAATCTACTGGTCAGCTCTACTATATTAATGGTGCCAAGCGACATTTGATCATACCTTTTGTATTGTCACAACGTTTTAGTGCGACGACAAAAAAATCTGTAACAGAATCTGATATTTCTAAATTTCCAGAAGGTCCATTCGCAGAACCGCTAGATGGAACGCTAATTAAAGCTGATTCAGGGCCGACCGTATATTACATGACCAAAGGTTTGAAGTCCCCAGTCACGGGAAGCATGTTCCGTCTTCATGGTTTTTCCTATTCAAACGTTCACGTATTTAGCGGAAATGAAGTGAATTCCTGGATTACTGGTGGACTCTTAGCTCCTCCCGATGGAGCACTTGTCAGGACACCAACTAGCAGAACAATCTATTGGGTTGTCGCTGGCAGTCTCCATCCGATTAATAGTGGATTTTTCTTAGCACGCGGGTTAAATATTTTCCCTGTTATTTATGTGTCAGATGACGATATGCGCAGTTTTTCCAAAGGTGAAGCGTATATTTTGTAAGGCTGTGTATGGAATGTATAGTATAATGATATAGAGTTAAATCTAGGTTATGATAAAAGTTAAATTAAATTTAGAAGACCGCATGTTTACACGAAAAATTAGTTCATATATTGTTGTAGCTTTACTTGTTGGGTTGTTGCCGAGTTTTGCAAATGCCCAGCTTGCAGTTAATCCATCTTTCGACCCAAATAAAATTATTGATGATCGAGTCTTTTCCGACACCGACACATTTGGTGGCGCGGATGGGATTCAGCAATTCCTTGAATCTAAAAACAGCGTTCTTGCTAATACTAGTGCTGGTTTTATAGCCAAGCTAAAAGAGCCTACTAATAGCGCCTTAAAGCAAGCGCTTGAAGATCCAGAGCCAAATGCTAAGAGCCCACGTACAGCGGCTCAGTTAATTTGGCACGCAGCCAAACATTCTGGTCTAAATCCTCAAGTTATTTTAGTTACGCTTGAAAAAGAACAAAGCTTAATTACTGGTCGCAAAACTTCAGATGAAGCCACTCTCCAAAAAGCTTTGGATCGCGCTCTTGGGTACGGGTGTCCAGATAGTGGAGGGTGC
>CAYOVR010000005.1:21000-22067 GCA_964407465.1 uncultured Candidatus Saccharibacteria bacterium | reverse complement strand
AACGCGTGAACGCTTGGCAGAATACAAAGCCTTCTTTGAACCACAATTGTCTGACTTGGCTATCAGCCGTAACATCAGCATGGGAATCAAAGAAATTTCCGCTCGTATTGATTTGATTGACAAAGAAAAAGCAGCTGTTGAAGTTAGCGAAGACGGCATTAACTGGTACCCAATTGGCAACGCAACCAGCGTTAGCACAGACGGTGTCTCTTACTTAGACTTCGACTCTACTGGTCTGGATTGGATCCGTTATGTTCGCATGACCGATACTACTGACTTCACTATTCACAGCTCAGAAGCAGACGGTTATGACGTTGATGCAATCGACGCTACCGAAACTCGCTGTACACCACTTCCATGTATCCAAGGACACCAGTACGCTACTAGCGTTATGGATAGCGCCCAGGGTACGCTAAAAAATGGCAGCCCTATTACTGATCCACTTCGTACCAACGATTTAGAAACACTTGGTGCTGAAGATGGTAAGTTCTTCGCTCTTGGTGTTAACGGCAGCTTAACAGTTGTATTTAACCAGTTCGTTATGAACGTTCCTGGTGTTGACTTGTCTTTCCACGAAATCACCAACCTTCGCGATAGCTACCCAGAAGAACGTGCTTCAGTTGAAGTAAGCCAAGATGGTATTACATGGACTGCACTTGGCACAGCTACCAGCCTATCTACCGACGGTGTTACTTATTTAGACCTTGAAACAACCGACTTAGAATGGATCCGTTATGTCCGAATGACTGACACAACTAACTTCGGTCCACACAACGAAATTGCAGATGGTTATGACGTTGATGCAATCGACGCAACCTTCGGTGCATGTGCTCGTTTGGAACTCGACAAGCATGGTGTATACGATTCTGTTACTGGTATGACAACCTTCTCTATTGATTGGTCTGTTATCGGTGACAGCTCTATCGAAAATGTTCAGATTACTGACCCATTACCAGCTGGTACCTCATTTGTTTCTGCTGACAACGGCGGTTACTTAGATGGCACCACAGTTAAGTGGGATCTTGGAACTTTAAATCCTGGTGATTCTGGAACTTTGACTCTCGTAC
>CAYOVR010000005.1:1704-20990 GCA_964407465.1 uncultured Candidatus Saccharibacteria bacterium | reverse complement strand
CCAATTCGTAGATGATTTAATTGAGCAATGGGAACTAACTATCGGCACAACTGACTTGTTCGGTTCTTCCGTTATTGCAGCTGAAACATTACAAGGCACCCAAAAGGGTGGCGCAGCTGTCGCAGTTGATCGTTCTGATGCCAACCAGGCATTGGGCGCCCCAGAAAGCACTGGCATCCCTTACGATGTTCCTGCAGTTCCAGGCAAATTCTTCTCCCTTGGTTTCAACCCACAGGGTGACGGTGGTTACCTAACTATCGGTTTTGCCAGCCCTATTGTTGATGGTCCTGGTGATGACATCAAAGTCTTTGAAGTTACCAACCCACCAACATATCCTGATGAACAAATCAAAGTTTCTGTCAGCAATGACTTAACCACTTGGATTGACGTTGGTAATATCACTCGTGACGGTACAGTAGACTTAGCAGCTGGTGGTGCTACTACCGCTAGCTACGTTAAAGTTACAGATATCTCTGACAAATCCTCGTTCCAAGATGACGCTGACGCCTACGATGTCGATGCTATCCAGGCTTTGCACTACAATGCACCTGTCTGTTCCATTGAAAACGTCGCTTACGGTACATGGAGCATCAATGAAACTTACTTTGGTACAGCAAACACTGCTCTAGTTATCATCAATCGTGAACTATGTGGTGAACAGGAAATTGATTTCGTTGATCCAGGCGTAGTAAAGACTGTTGATGACGAAACTCCAGCTCCTGGCGCAACTATTACTTACACACTTACAGTTCAGAACTTTGGTACTATAACTGCAACTAACGTTACAGTTAGCGATACATTACCTGAAGGCGTAACTTACGTCTCAGATGATGGTGCTGGCGCATATGACAGCGGAACTCACATTTGGACAATCCCAAGTTTGGCTTCTGGTGCTAGCGTAACTTTGCACATTACTGCAACTGTTGATGAAAATGCTGAAGGTACTATTGTAAACACAGCTACAGTTACTGGTTCTTCTCCAGAAGACAGCAACGAAGCTAATAACACTGACGACGCTTCTATCACTATCACCACAGATGGTGATGGTGGAGATGGAGACGGTGGTTCTAACAATACCTCTCGTTCATCTGGTAGCGGTAGCAACGATGACGATGGTGATGTTCTAGGTGAATTCACCAACGTCCCAAGCACTGAAACTCCTTTGAACCCACGTGTGCTCGGTGTTGAACTTCCACGCACTGGTAGCTCAATGGTTGTACTCTTCGCTCTCTTCGGTCTTGCAGCTGTAGTCTCATTTGCTACATTAAGACCAGCAAAGCGCTAGTACGAATACAGTTTTCCTAGAAATATAAAACCGCCGCTCCTTTCGGAGCGGCGGTTTTATGATATTCGGATGCGTTGTCGATATTGTAAAAGGTTTACCCAAATGTGAAGGTGAAAGCTTCGAATCCAGGAGTATCTATATAGAGTTCCAGTTCATGTTCTCGGTAATCGTTAGACTCAAAAAGTTTGTAGAGCATTGATGAATCAATTGCGATGGTTTGAACGACTACACCATCAACCTTAACTTCCATGAACGTTCGTTTAGCGTTGTTTGTCCCATTGGCGACCATATAGACTTTCCCAGCATTAAACTTGAGCTTGATGCGTCCAAAATCGCTGGTTAATACGGCCTTCTCAGCTTCAAGTTTCCAGGTTCCATCTAATGCAAAAGAATTGAGTCCAAGTTTTGAAGGAAAGGTGTACTTCTGCGTATCTTTCTGTGGTCTTTGAGGGCTCTCTAAATATTCTAATCGATTAAAGCCAAAGTACATTTCAGGGCTACCGACTTTACCAGTCTTTTGTTCTGGGCTTGTGTCTATCGTGCTACTGACTCCAAGAAGTTTTTGAATAGCGGTCTCGGTCTCTTCATAGTTGCCTTCGCCAAAGTGGGTGTAAACAATGTCGCCGTTTTGATCGATAAGATATTTCGCTGGCCAGTATCGATTACTGAAAGCGTTCCAAGTCATGTAGTCGTTATCTTGCGCTACTGGATACTTGATATTGTGACGCTTCAGTGCAGTTTCAACGTTCTTGGTTACAGCTTCGAAACCAAATTCTGGAGTGTGAATGCCGATAACAACCAAGCCTTTGTCGCGATAGGTTTCATCCCAGTGAGTTAGATAGGGGAGAGTACGGACACAATTGATGCAAGAGTAAGTCCAGAAGTCGACGAGGACGACCTTGCCGCGCAGCTCAGAGAGTTTTAAAGGTTCTGAGTTGAGCCATGTCCCAAGCCCAGTAAACTCTGGTGCCTTGCCATAGTTCTTAAACTCAACATCAACGTCGCTATCACCAGATTCAAGCATCTGTTTTGTAATTGCAGTGCTCGAATCTTTGGTTGCTTCAAGATAGATGCCAGCGCCAATAATTAAGGCGCCGACGATAAGAATGTATGGTAATTTTTTCATGATTATTCTAGTACTCCTCGTTCAATGCTGGTGAAGTCGTAGAATTCAAGAATCTTGGCTTGAATCAAGACATCGTATTGGAAGTACATGGCTATCGCGGAAAGGATAATCAAAACCCCAAAAATTTGTTGGATGAGTGTGGTGTATTTGGCAATGGCACGAACTCTGGTGGTGATGAATTGGCCACCATAAGCGACGATGAGCATTGGGATACCAGCACCAACGGCATAAGCAATGAGTAGAATTCCTGCGCGAGCCAAATCATTTTGACTAATAACTAAAGTGAGAATGGAGCCAAGAACTGGGCCGGCACAAGGTGTCCAAATAATCCCGAGCATCATTCCAAGGATGAAGCCACCACCATTACCCTTACCAGCCGTTGTCCCAAGTACGCTAGCTTTGTTGATGTATTTACTGAGATGTACGGTAAGTTTTTGAAATGGCGCTGGCCAGACCATAAAGACCCCGAAGATGGCTAAGCCGTAAACCGCTATGCGTCGTAGCGAATCTGGAGCAATATGGAGCTGGGTTGTAACGAACGACAAGAACAACGCAACAAGTGCAAAGCTTAAAATGAAACCCATGGTAATAAACAAAGGTCTGGTGTGGCTCTTTCGACCAACCGATGCGCCAAGTAAAATTGGGAGCAGAGGAAGGATACACGGTGCTCCAACAGTGAGGATTCCGGCAATGATCGCTAAGGCAATTTCAAGCATAATCAAAATGGTTATTTTAAGTTTTGTTTTAACGCTTCGATGTCACCACCGCTCCATTTGGTTACGGAGTTGCGGTTAGCATCGATTTGAACGAAAGTATGTTGATAGGTGATGCCGTAGGTTTTTTTGAGGTCATCACTTTTATCGTAGTTTACTCTTAGCACAGAAACGCCAACAGGAATTTCGCTGAGTTTGTTACGGAAGGCTTGATCCGCGGCTTTGCAGAAAGGACACCACGAAGCAGTAAAGTAAAGCACAACTTTATTGCCTTCTCTAAGCTCGCGTTCGAGTATGTCGGGAGTAAAGTCGATGTATTTACCAGCTTGGCCATTGGGCGTGGTGTTTGAGCCGGTGTTGTTCTGGTTTGTGTTGTTTGAATTTTGGTTTTGGTTGATTTTGGGGGCGCTTGGATCACCGCTTTGTGTCGCGACAATTATAATTGCACCGATAACGATTACACCCAAAACTCCGAAGATAATGACTATTGGTTTCATAAAGTTTTTTCTATATATATGATACATATTTTTCGATAATATGACCAATCTGGCTGTAAATTGTTGTAGTGGTAAGGCTGTTGTCAAAAATGATGATTTGGGGTATACTGTGTAGTCGAGTCGGATTTCAAGCTCAGGAGAAGGGAACATGAATGGACTTGTTCGTCCACGCCGAGCGCTCGTTAGCGTTTCGGACAAAAGTGGTCTCGTCGATTTCGTTCGCGTGTTGGTTGGCTATGGAGTCGAGATCATCTCGACTGGCGGAACAGCCAAGGTCATGCGCGACGCGGGCATCGAAGTCAAAGATGTCTCTGAGGAGACTGGGTTTCCGGAGATGATGGGTGGACGGCTCAAGACCATTCATCCGAACATCCACGGCGCCATCCTTGGTGTTCGGGACGATCCCGGCCATGCGAAGAGCATGGAAGATCACGGCATGGCCGCGATTGACATCGTGGTCGTCAACTTCTACCCGTTTGCGGAAACGGTGGCGAAGCCCGACGTGACCGCTGCGAGTGCGATCGAGGAGATCGACATCGGTGGGCCGGCGATGGTCAGATCCGCCGCGAAGAATTCGTGGTTCGTCACCGTCGTGACCAACCCCTACCAGTATCATGACCTCGTGGACGTGATGAAACGGCACGATGGTCAGATCGACGCCTATACTCGTTTGCGGCTTGCGGGAGTCGCTTTCAGGGTCACGGCGGCGTATGACGTCATGATCTCCGGATTCCTCGACCAGCACGTGACAACGGACGAGGAGAACGATGGCTCGTTCATCATTCGTCCTGACGACGAATGATTCGATCCCCACAACCGGGGACAGCAGTGGGTCGCTCTTCAGTGAGCGGCCCCTCTTTTTTTATGCTTTAGTTTAAATATGCTATATTTATGGTGAAAGTAATCTATTAGATATAAAAATCAAAACATATGGCTGAAGATCTCGAAGCATTATTGAGGAAGGTTGAAGAGCAAAAGATTTCGGAACGAGAAGAAGCTGCGCGTGCTCAGCGGGGGATTGATGATAAAAAGCTAGGTGGAAAAGTAGGTGAGATATATGCCACTGCTCAAGATCGGCAGGGATTGTTAAATGAATCACAAAAGACTGAGGAAGAGAATAACAGGCGTCTAGAAAAAGTAAAAATTCAAGAAGATGTGATTGCTGGTTTGGAAAAAACACGGGCAGCTGCTCAAAAGGAACTTGACGATGAAAATGTTAGTGATGGTGTCAAGGAATCGTATCGAGAAATACTTGCACTAGTAGATTTGCAATCAACCCAGGCTGAAGCTGAGAAAGTAAGTCTTCAGACAGCTGTTGATAAAAGCCAATCTGAAATGGCGACTAGTGAAGAGGGGATAAATCAGAGAGTTGAGAGAGATAGAGAAACATTAGGGTTTGATTCCGATGTCCATAATATTTTAACTGAGATTGAAAATAGGCGATATATTGAACAACATAAAACAGAGATTAACTCTTTAACTGAAGAATTACTTAAAATTTACCAACTTTCGAATAATTCAGGGGAAATATTTATTCGACCACCGGTTGATATGATAAGAAGACTCCAAGAACTAATGCAGTATCCGTTGGCGTTCGAAGAGGTGTACAAAGCAGTTAGCAAAAACAACCCATCACTAGCGAGAGCTAAATTTGATGTGGAAGGAAATCCTCCTAATTTGCAGAGAATGCATGATAGCCTTGCTCGGGACCCATTATTTACAGGCTTGTCTAAAGTTGATTCTAGGGTGGCACAGGTTATAAAACAAGCTGTTGAAAATCCTAACATGACGCAAGAGGAGCTTCTGGCCGAGTTAGGAAGCAAGTACGAACCAGAAGTGTTGGCCGCTGTACAGGATGATGCTAATAAAGAAAATGAGCAAAGAGATCGGCAGAAGAAAATTGAAGCAGAGAAAGAACGAGTAACATTTTTAGAGCAGCAAATTGAAAAATTGGGCAACGACCTTGCAAAATACGAAGTAGCTTCTCGGTTTAGAAGTATAGAAAAACAAGTCAATGAATTAGTAAAGGATATTAATCGCAAAAATAGCGAAATAGAAAGACAGGAATCGGATAGGGAAAAATGGACAGAAGAATTGAAAGAAGTAGAAAAAGATAAAACAATATTTGGAAATGTCAGAGATAAGGATAAACAAGTTAAATTAAAGAAACAAATTGAAGATATACCTCTAGAAGCTCTTATAGCCGAACGGGATTCATTACAAACAAAAATTGATGATCTACGGGCTCAGCAGGACAAGGTTGAGGCAGAGCGGCAAGAGAAAAGCGTGGGTTCTCCTTATTTCCCAGCAGACATAGGTTACGCGGTTCAAGTTGTTCAGTCTGAGAGAAGAGAAAAGCAAAGGTTACTTGAAGAAGCTCAGAGAACTATTGCTGAGTTAGAGAAAACAGAATAAATCAAAACATAATTAGCACTCTACTTGACAGAGTGCTAATTTTTGTTTACAATTGTTTTATTACCAATTAGGTACCAAAACCTATGGAACATAAGCCAGAAATCACTTCTCGGCAATCGAAAATTTTAGCTGCAATCGTTAAAGAAAACTGCGAAAGTGGCGAACCAGTGGCCAGTCGAGACCTTGTAGAAAAATACAGCTTCGACCTTAGCCCGGCGACTATCCGCAACGAAATGGCCGCCTTGGAAGAGAATGGGTATATTACTCAGCCACATACCTCTGCTGGTCGCGTGCCAACCGATATCGGTTTCCGTTATTTCTTAAACGAATTAATGGACCGCGTAAAGCTCTCTATTAAAGAGCAAGATCGGTTGCGTCACGAGATTGTAAAGCTCCAAGCGGTAAATGCTGAAACTGGAAGACGGTTAGCTAAGCTTCTTTCAGATAATAGTGAACAAGCGTCATTCGCATTGTTTCCTGAAGAAACTTCGACAGTTGGTTTGTCTAAAATTTTACAGAATCCGACATTACCACCCGAAGATGCTCGAGAGATTGCTCGTTTCTTTGATGAAATTGATCAGTACTCTGAAGGCATGATCCACGACTACGGAGACAAGAAGCCCGAAGCTTACGTTGGTAAGGAATTACACTTGTCGACCATGTCAGATTACTCGATGATCGTTTCGGGGCTGACATTACCATCTGGTAAAAAAGGTGTGGTTGGACTCATCGGTCCCAAAAACATGAAGTACGAAAAAAATCTGTCGCTCATGGAATACATTTCTAAGTTATTGAGCGGCGGCGCGGGAGTTATACTAATCTTTATCATCACAAGATAATATGTCAGACAAAACTATAGACGAAAACGAGTTACAAAACGATGCGCCACATGATGACGCAGATCAAGACATCAATATTCCACAGTTACGTGCTGATCTCGACACTGCTCAAACTGAAGCTTTAAAAAATTTAGATGGCTGGCGTCGCACTCAAGCCGACTTTGAAAACTATCAGCGTCGTAAGGAAGGGGAGAACAAGGAGTTAATAGAGTTTGCCCGCGAAGTCGCGGTGGCAAAACTTCTTCCAACACTTGATACACTTCAACAAGGCTTGCTCCATGTCCCAGACGATCTATCCAAGATGGACGAGTGGAAAAACGGCATGGCAGGAACACTTAAACAGCTTGATGCAGTACTCGCAGAGCTCGGCGTAAAGAAGATCGAAGCGGTTGGTAAAAAGTTTGATCCGAATTTCCACGAAGCTGTCCGCGAAGTCCCTGGTGACGAAGATGGCAAAGTCGTCGAAGAATATCAAACCGGCTACGAACTCAACGGCAGAGTTATCCGTCCAAGTCAGGTGGTTATTAGTAAGAAGGCATAAAACTATTTTTGTTTGTGAACGATATCCGCAGCTTAATACAATCCGCTATTAAGCGAGGACCTAGTGAACAGACAAAAAATAGTTTAAAGGGTAGCGAGTAGTATTTAATCTATATAAACAAGGAGTAAATAACTATGTCTAAAATTATTGGAATCGACCTCGGTACTTCAAACAGTGCCGCCAGTGTCATGGAAGGTGGAAAGCCAGTTATCATCCCGGCAGCAGAAGGCGCCTCTTTGGGCGGTAAAGCTTTTCCATCATATGTCGCTTTTACTAAAGAAGGTGAGCTATTAGTCGGTGAGCCAGCTCGTCGCCAAGCAGTTACCAATCCAGAAGGTACAATCTTTGAAGCCAAGCGCAAGATGGGTACTAAGTTTAAGTACAACGTTAATGGTAAAGATTACGCCCCAGAACAAATCAGCGCATTCATTCTACAGAAAATCAAGAAAGACGCTGAAAGCTATTTGGGCGATAAAGTAGAAAAGGCAGTTATAACTGTCCCTGCGTATTTTGATGATGCTCAACGCCAAGCAACTAAGCACGCTGGCGAAATTGCCGGCCTTGAAGTGGTTCGCGTTATCAATGAGCCAACTGCAGCTGCGTTCGCTTACGGTTTAGACAAATCTGGTGCTAAAGATCAGAAGATTTTAGTGTTTGACCTTGGTGGTGGTACACTCGACGTTACCATCATGGACTTCGGTGAAGTTGATGGCCAAGCCACATTCGAAGTTCTCGCCACTTCCGGTGACACATCACTCGGTGGTAAGGATATGGATACCGCACTCATCGACAACATCATTAAAACTTTCAAAGACGAAAGTGGTATTGATGTTCCAGCTGATAAAATGGCAATGAACCGTGTTCGTGAAGCTGCTGAAAAAGCTAAGATCGAACTTTCTACTACACTTGAAACTGAATTGAACTTACCGTTCATCACCGCAGACGCATCTGGTCCAAAACATTTGCAAATGAAGATTACTCGCGCAAAGCTTGAAGACTTGGTAAAGCCAATTGTTGATCGTATGCGCAAGCCAGTTGAACAGGCGATTACTGACGCTAAATTGACCCCACAGCAAATCGAAAAGATCATCATGATTGGTGGTCCAACTCGCATGCCTGTTGTGACCAAGTTCGTTGAAGAATACGTTGGTAAGCAAATTGAACGTGGTGTGGATCCAATGGAAGCTGTGGCCAAGGGTGCCGCTATCCAAGCTGGTGTTATGTCCGGTGATGTTCAGGGTAAGGAAATCTTACTTCTCGATGTCACGCCTCTAACTTTAGGTCTTGAAACCTTGGGTGGTGTTCGTACCGCTTTAATTGATCGCAATACTACCGTACCAACATCTAAGAGCCAGGTGTTTTCTACCGCAGCGGATAATCAGACTTCTGTAGAAATCCATGTTTTGCAAGGTGAACGTGAATTCGCCAATGACAACAAATCTCTTGGTCGTTTTGTTCTAGATGGTGTGCCACCAGCGCCACGAGGTGTCCCTCAAGTTGAAGTTACTTTTGACATCGATGCTAACGGTATCTTAACTGTTAAAGCCAAAGACAAAGCCACTAACAAAGAACAACATATTACGATTCAGGGCTCATCTTCTCTTTCCAAAGAAGAAGTTGAAACGATGAAGAAGCAAGCGGAAGAGCACGCTTCTGAAGATCGCAAACGTCGCGAAACTGTTGATGTCCGCAACCAAGCCGACACATTGTTAGCTGTCTCTGAAAAGACTCTGAAAGATGCTGGTGATAAAGCCAAACCAGAAGACAAAACTGAAGTTGAAGCCAAGATGCAAGCTTTGAAAGACATCAAAGACAAAGATGATGTTGATCCAATCAAAAAAGCGATTGATGAACTTTCCGCAGCTATCCAAAAAGTTGGTGCGTCTATGTATGAAGGTCAGCAAGGTGCTGCTCCAGCAGGAGAAGGTGCTCCTGCAGGTGAACAGCCAACTGGTGAGACTTCCGAAACCCCAGTAGACGCTGAGTTCAAGGAAGTTAAAGACGACGAACCTAAAACTGAAGCTCCAAAAGAAGAAGGTAAATAAAAAAGCAGAGCAGACGGCGCGCTTGTTCAGCGGGCTATCTGCTCGGTTGGTAGCCTAGTCAGGGCTATGGATCGGTTGTAGATACTACGAGAGTCGTTTGGCGAAAGCTTCCACCTCCTCTTTGCCCTCATCAAGTAGTACCTAGGCGCAGCCGGTAGACATGGTTTCGAGGTTATCCGTCGTCCTCCGGGACCCCTTCTGGCTAGAGCATGTCCCCAGTGCAATCAAGAGGATCACCTCCTCGCCAGCACGTTACCGTTGGCGTGCGTCGATGTCGACGCCTTCTCGGTCGCGATGGCGTAGAGTATCTTCTTCAGTCTCATGACGTTGATCCTCCTCGTTGATGGGGAGCGCAGGTGCTCCACTCTGAGATTCACTTTGGTCCGCTGGATCAGCGGGTACCAGGATCGCGTAAGCAGTCTTGGGATGCAATTGCCACACGGCGTGCTCCTAGTCGGCAAGATCGATCACAATAACATTCTAAGTATAAATTAAATTGAAAAATATGGAAAATACTCAAAAACAAGGTCAGCAGTTACAAGTTAAAGTTAACGATGAAATTCTTAAAGGTGTTTACGCCAACATGCTTCAGATTGGACATACCAAAGAAGAATTCGTGTTAGACTTTATGAACGCTTATCCACCAACTGGGACATTAAACAGTCGCGTTATTGTAAGCCCTGCGCATATGAAGCGCATCGTTGCGGCTTTGCAGGATAACTTGAAGAAATACGAAACGCAGTTTGGAACAGTGGAAAGTTCAGCTCAGCCAGAACAGCACATTGGTTTCAAGACCGAATAACTATCAGACGCAAGTATAAATGGCACAAAAAGATTTTTACGATATTTTAGGAATTAATAAGTCTGCGAACGCAGATGAGATTAAGCGTGCCTATCGCAAGAAAGCTCACGAGTATCATCCTGATAAAGGCGCTGGTAATGAAGATAAATTCAAAGAAGCTAGCGAAGCCTATCAAGTTCTTTCAAACGAAGAACAGCGTAAGCAATACGATCAGTATGGTCAGACTTTTGATCAAGCCCAGCGCAATGGCCAAGGGTTTGGCGGTGGCGGCCATGGTGGCGCCGATCCATTTTCCGGATTTGGTTTTGGTGGTAATAATGGCGGGGTAGAGTTCGATTTCGGCGATATCTTTGGCGATATCTTTGGCGGTGCCAATCAACGTCAAGCTCGTCGTTCTCGCGGAGTCGATTTAGAAATGCCGATTACCGTGACGTTTGAAGAGGCAATGTTCGGTGTTGAAAAAGATATCACACTTGAAAAGAAAGATACTTGTGCTCGTTGTAAGGGTAACGGCGCTGAAGAAGGCACAAAGATTGTGACGTGTACTAAATGTCACGGCCAAGGCCAAATAAATACCCAACGTCGGACAATTTTTGGTAACGTTAACTCAGCTGTTGTTTGTGATTTATGTGATGGTGATGGCAAAATTCCCGAAACTCCATGTACAGAGTGTAAGGGTAGTGGGATCAAGCGCCAGCAGAAGACTTTACAGATCAAAATCCCAGCTGGGATAGACAACGGTCAGCGCATTCGCATCAATGGCGAAGGCGAAGTCGGTTACAAAGGTAGCAACCATGGTGACTTGTACTTGCTTGTTCGAGTTACTCCTTCAAAAGAATTTGTGCGCGATGGCCAAAACTTACTTAAATCAATTCCCATTAGTTTTTCACAAGCCGCTCTAGGTACAAAAGTTATGGTTGAGACTATTGATGGAAAAATAGAACTCAAGATTCCTGCCGGTACGCAATCTGGGAAGATATTCCGTGTTAACGGTAAAGGCGTGCCATACGTGAACAGCGGTAAACGCGGTGACTTACATGTCACAGTTCGCGTCGTTGTTCCAAACAAACTAACCAAGAAAGAATCCGATCTTCTAAAGGACTTATCTAAGTTAGCAGGCGAAACCACTGAAGTAAACAAAAGCTTCTGGGAACAAATCAAAGATCAGTTTTAAACCGGCCATGTGGCCGGTTTTTTGTTGATTGACCTTTGTGTTTGAGCTGTGGTAAAGTTAAAAGCTTGAGTCCAGCCCTGCTAGGCTCAGTAATCCCATTTTCGAAGGAGGCTTTGTATAGCCATGGGAAAGAAAATAGTAGTTGTGGGAGCTCAGTGGGGCGACGAGGGCAAGGGGAAAATCGTTGATTGGCTCCTCATGTTCTATCTTTTCGGAATCGTCGCGCGATTCAGTGGCGGCGGCAACGCCGGTCATACTGTGCACACTCCTGACGGTCGGAAAGTTGTCAGTCACCTCATTCCGTGTGGCGTTGCGATGGACAAAATATGTGTCATCGGGCGTGGAGTGTTCTTTGACCTCGAAGCTTATCTCAAGGAGTACGCTGCGACGTTCAAGGTGCTCGGCTCAATGCCTGTGATCTACATCGATGCGTCCGCCTCGCTCTGCACGGTCTACCATCGCCTCTACGAGAGGTGGTGTGAGATGTGCAAAGGCGGTAATCCGATTGGAACGACCGGGATGGCTATCGGCCCTCACGCCGGCTTTGACCGGCTTCGCTTTGGGCCCAAGGTTGGCGACCTCTTTGACGAGGATCGCTTGCTGAGCAGGCTCGAAGAGCTTCATCGCTTGGTCCTGCCGAATCTTCTGAATCTGAAGGTCGCGGTCGACGCTCAGAGGGAGTTCTTCGAGGACCCTCATCTTCAGATCCCAACCCCGAACGAGGTTTTTCAAGACCTCATTACCAAGCGTGCCGCTTTTTCGAAAGAGCACGTCATCGACACTCGCATTTTTCTACAGAAGGCTGTCGATCGGGGTGAGGACATTCTGTTCGAAGGCGCCCAGGCAGTCGGACTCGACTGCAGTTGGGGAACTTGGCCTTTCGTTTCGTCGGGCAACTCACTTTCGTCGGGTGCGTCGACGGGCTTGGGTCTGTCACCGTCACTGTTCGATGAGGTTTTGATGGTCGCGAAGGTCTTGCCGACACGTGTTGGCGCTGGACCATTCCCGACTGAGATCTGGACCCGCGATGGCGCGATGTCCATGGCTCAGGTGAATCCTCACCTGTTCGTTGGTGGACCCGCGAGGCATAGCCACTTGATTAGCCTCCGACGCGAGATCAATTTAGGTACTGCGACTCCCGAGGAAATCTCGTGCTACTTCCAAGTTCTCGGTGACGAGCGGGGAGCAACGACCGGCCGTGGTCGAAGCGTCGGCTATCTTGATCTGCCATGGCTTAAGTATGCCAAGGAGGTTTCCGGAGCCACTGGTCTCGCCTTGACCCGGTTCGACATGCTTTCGGGCATCAAGTCGATTCCGGTGGCAGTTCGATACGAGGGCGTCGAACACATCTCGTCGTTTGACCTCGAAGGCATTAAGCCGGTTTACGAAGACTGGCCGTGCTGGTCCGAGGATATCGGTGGGATGACCACTGAGGATCAACTTCCTCAAGCGGCCATCGAGTTTCTCAATGGCATCGAGCGTTTGGTTGGTGTTCCGATCAATCTGGTAGGTACTGGACCGGGACGCGACCACCTCATCCTCCGCTCTCGCTGATCGCGAAGCGGACTCTCTCACGAGGGTTTCTCAGTTCACACGCGTTGTGTGGCCTGCGGAACCCTCTCTTGTTTTATATGCATCTATGGTTTAGAATAGCTCAAAGCCAATTAGGCGTTAGTCTAGCGACTCTCGTGCACTTTTGACTTCGTAACTCTAGTGGAGGATGTATGCTAGATCCGCAAAGGCTTGTGGAAGGCCTGACTTTTGATGACGTTCTGCTCATTCCCGGGAAAAGTGATTTTCTCCCTTCAGAGGCGATCACTTCAACTCGTTTCAGCAGGCGTGTGTCGCTTGCGATTCCAATCTCCAGTGCAGCCATGGACACCGTCACAGAATCCGCGCTGGCAATTGCTCTCGCGAGCTTTGGTGGTATTGGTGTCCTTCACAGGAACCTCGGTATTGCTGCGCAGCGCGCCGAAGTCGAGAAAGTCAAGAGAAGCCAGAGCGGCATGATCGTCGATCCAATTACGATCAGCCCGGATGTTGTGGTGTTCGAGGTTCGTGAACTCATGAACGAGCACAACATTTCCGGTCTGCCGGTCGTGAATGGTGACGGACAGCTGGTCGGCATTCTCACGAGCCGCGACCTGCTCTTCGAGACTCGGGATTCTCTTCCGATCTCGGAAATCATGACGCCACGTTCAAGGGTCGCCACTGCTCCAGTTGGTACCACGCTCGCTGAAGCTCGTGTCATTTTGCACCAGCATCGGGTCGAGAAGCTGCCGGTCGTCGACGCCAACGATGTTCTCAAGGGATTGATTACCGTCAGAGACATTCAGAATGTCACGCAGTATCCGAACGCGACCAAGGATTCGCTCGGCCGACTTCGGGTTGCAGCTGCGGTCAGTTCAACCGGTGACTTTCTCGAACGTGCAGAAGAACTCGTCGCTGGTGGCGTTGATGTACTCTGCATCGACACCGCACACGGCCACAGTGCTTCCGTAATCGGAGCCCTCACCAAGCTCAAGGCCCAGTTCAGCAACGTTGATGTCGTCGCGGGCAACATTTCTACCTACGACGGAGCAAAGGCTCTGCTAGACGCTGGGGCAGATGGGATCAAAGTTGGCCAGGGGCCTGGTTCGATCTGCACGACGCGTATCGTCTCGGGTACGGGCATGCCGCAACTCACCGCGGTACACAACGCAGCCCGTGCCGTTGCCGGCACCGATGTGCCAGTGATCGCAGACGGAGGGATTAAGTTTTCTGGCGACATCGCCAAGGCCATTGCTGGCGGCGCCGACTCGGTCATGATCGGTTCGCTGTTCGCAGCAACGGAGGAAAGTCCAGGCAGTGTCGTGTACTACCAGGGCCGCATGTTCAAGAATTACCGAGGCATGGGGTCCATCGCCGCGATGAAACAAGGGTCGAGCGATCGCTACGGCCAATCAGGATCAGACAAGCTCGTTCCTGAGGGGATCGAAGGTCGTGTTCCTCACAAGGGACCGTTGGGCGGTCTGGTCAATCAGCTCGTCGGCGGTTTGCGGGCGGGGATGGGATATTGCGGTTGCCGAACGATCGAGGATATGAAGGCGCGAGCTGAATTCCTTCGCATCAGCTCGGCTGGACTCCGCGAAAGCCATGTCCACGACGTATTCGTAACGAAGGAGGCTCCCAACTACCAAGTGGAGTAGGGGTGAGCAAGGACAGCTACCAGGTCTGAAAGGACCAACTCAAACCCGGCAATGCCGGTCGCCGACTGTATGTGAATGCAGTCGGTGATTTTTTTATTAAAACCCACGCTGTTTTTTTGTTATGAAATCTATCTGAGTGATTTTGCTTTTAGTTAGAAGGTAATCACAAAAATAGTATTGAGAAAAGTGCCGGGGCTTTAACCACACTTTTTGAGATGCTATTTTTGTGATTAACGGCGAACTTGTGGTATAATATACTCACTAAATTCATCACGAAACAAAACTAAAAACAAATGGAGCAGGTACAATATTTTCAAGACTTAGTCCAAGCTTTTAACTGGTATACCCCTAGTTGGGACTTGTTTATTATCCTTGGTTGGCTTGTGGCCAGTGTTATGTACGCCTTTGCCGCGGGCAGGGGGCGCATTCTCACCGTGCTCATGAGCATCTTTATGGCCAAACTTTTAGTGGTTGAAGCTCCATTCTTGAGTACTGAAGTTGCTGGGCGTTTAAATGTTGCCACATTATCACTTCAACAACTAGCTACTTTTGGTATCTTATTTATTATCTTCTTTGTCTTTTTAGGACGCTTTGTTTTTAAAACCTCAGCTGACGGGAAGCAAGTCAGTGGTTTGTTGTTTAGTCTGATGTTCGCTGTTCTCCAAGTTGGGTTATTGGTTAGCACGATTTTAACCATGTTGCCTTTGCATGTCAGAGAAAGTTTTTCAGTTCTCATTCAAACTGCTTTCATTTCGGACACTGCAGCTTTCGTATGGCTACTACTACCAGTAGTCTTTTTGATTGTTCTAGGCCGATTTGTTTCTGACAAAACAGAAATTTAATATGGCTGAAACCTGTACGCACTTAGATCAAATTAATCCAAACGCTCATCCTTCAACGACTGAGGGTTGTGAAGATTGTTTGAAGACAGGGGACACCTGGGTTCATCTCCGCATGTGTTTAACTTGTGGCCATGTTGGTTGCTGTAACAGTTCGAAGAATAAACATGCTCAAGCTCATTTTGATTCCACGCATCATCCGATAATAAAATCGTTTCAGCCCAATGAAAATTGGCGATGGTGTTACATTGATAATCAATATATAGACTAAGCGCCTGAGAAGGCGTTTTTTAGTACCCGCACTCTTTCCATAGCAGCTGCTGCGGCATTTTCGATTTTGTAGCCTCGTCCAGGAATTGTATGAATCAATTTGCGGTGGGGGATAAAATCGACTTTACGGCGTAAGTTTAAAATATGAGTTTCAATAGTGTTAGAAAAAATATCAGCATGAATATCCCAAACATGTTCAAGGATTTGTCCGCGGGTGAGGACAGCTCCTTCGTTTTTCATCAGGTACTCTAGAAGTTCGAATTCTTTGCGCGTTAAATAGATATCGTCATGGCCACGAAAGACTTTATGTCTCACTGTATCTAGTTGCAGATCATCAATTTGTAGAATGGGTCTGACTAAAGATTTCGGTCGTCTTAGAATTGCGCGGACATGAGCTAAAAGTTCTTCGAAATAAAATGGTTTGGTAATAAAGTCATCAGCACCGGCATTGAGACATTGAATGCGAGTCATAAAGTCATTTCGCTCCGACATGATAATCATAGGAACGTGTTTTTGTTTTTGGCGAAGCTCTTCGCACAGTGCAATACCAGAACTATCAGACAATTTGAATTCGCAAACGATTAAATCAAGCTCAGTTGTTCTTGCGCGGTAAGACGCATCCTTGTATGTTTCGCAGACATCAACACTAAAGCAAGCGGCTTTAAAGTTTTGTTTTAGAAGGGTAGCGTGATTGATATCTGGTTCAACAATGAGGATGTGCATTGGGGTTGGTTTTTAATTTCAGATAAGATTTGATATTAACCATTGCTACAAAACTTTGCAAGGGCTATGACCACTTATTTTAAAAAGATTTTATCTTAGCAGGGGGCGAGAGGATTTAGAAGTGTAAAGTGGCTTATTTAAGAGGTAAAATGGGGAGACCTTTTCGCGACTCGCATTGACTAATGCTCATTTTTATGGTACGCTAATCTCTTATATATAATCATCTTTTCCCAACGTCTATGGATATTCAGAACCCAAAACGTGATGTAAACTATCGACTAGTTCGATACTTTTTGAATCACACCCAGTTGTCCGTACTACTCTTTGTAATTGTTGTACTTGGCGGTATATTCGGATTTTCTCGTTTACGTGTTGAAGGCTTTCCTGAAGTTCCTATTCCCATCGCGATTGTCAGCGTTGTCAGCCCTGGTGCTGGCCCTGATACTATTGCCGAAAATATCGTCGCTCCAATTGAAAGCGCGATAGAGGATGTTAAAGGTGTAAAGGAAGTTAGCTCAACTTCTCAAAACAATATTGGTATTATTGTGGTTAGTTTTAACGAAGGCGTTGATGTCACTACTGCTGTTCAAGATGTTCGTACTAAAGCAACAAGCGTTAAGCTTCCCGAAGGAACTCAGTCACCAGAAATCAGCGTGCCAGACTTTGCTGGGCCAACCTATATTATTGCTGTCAGTGGCGGAACTTCGCTTACCGAGCTTGAATCCAGCAGCGATATCCTTAAAGATAAACTTCTTGCCATTGAAGATGTGAAAAGCGTCGAGCTTCTTTCTGGGATCAAACAAAACATTTACATCGACATCGCTCCTCAGTATCAGTTGCCAGATGTTATTTCTCAAATCACAAGTTCCGATGTTGAATTTCCACTCGGCCAAGCCATTATCAATGGCCAGTTAACTACTATTACTGGAAAGCGCCAAGTAAAATCGATTGATGACTTACGTGCCTTACCAATTTCGGTAAATGGACAGTCTTTGAAGCTGTCTGACATTGCTAGCGTTAATGCTGGTGTTGATTACGGGGGTCAAATCCATTGGATTGGTTACACCCAAGAAGATGGTGGTGAATTCATTCGTCAAAAAGCTTTGTTATATGATATTCGTTTGAAAGCAGACGCCGATTTATTGAGCACTGATCCTAAAGTTTTAGAGGCTATCAAGTCTGCTAACGAAGAAGTTGATGAAGCTGAATTCGTAACTGTCTACAACACTGCCGAAGAGTCTCGTCGTCAAGTTGATGAAATTGTAGAAGGTGCGGTTGGTGGAAAATGGGATGAAGTAGACGGCCCCATCGCCAACGTTGGATTCATTTTTGGTGGTATTTGGTTATTGATGATTGCCATTCTAGCTTTTCTTGATTGGCGAAGTGCTTTAGTTTCTGCAGCCTCTATTCCATTGTCGTTTTTGGCTACATTCATGTTCCTAGGTTTATTTGGAATTCAGTTAAACACCATTGTTTTGTTTTCTCTTGTGCTTGTACTCGGTCTGATTGCCGATCCAGCCATTGTGATTATTGAATCTATCAAGCGTTACATTGAGATCGGTAAAAAAGGTAAAGACGCTGTGCTCGAAGCAGTCGGAACTGTCGGTCAGGGTATTTTTATTGCAGTTTTAACCTCATTAGTTGTATTCGTGCCGTTCGCTATTGTCTCTGGTATATTTGGCGAAATTATCAAGTACATTCCGTTAACTGTTATTCCAGCTTTGGTCGCGTCTTACTTTGTGCCAATGTTGTTCTTAACTTGGATTAGTGCCAAGTTCTTAAAAGGTAAGCCAAACGTAACTTTGCGAAATGAAGATGATCCAGCTACGCTGTGGCCTGTCGCTCGTTGGTTTATCAAAGCTAACCGTTACATTTTAAGTCACGTCGCTATTCAGATTACAGTTATTGTTTTAGCGTTCGTTATTCCCGTCGGCATTGCTGGTTGGTTGTTTAGTTCTGGCCAAATTCGCCAAGTTCAATTTGCTCAGCCTGCTGAAGCAGAATTCTTGATGATTGAAGTTCCAGTACAGCCAACTACAACTGAACCATTGTTAATTGCTCAGAGCGCTGCTCTTGATGAAATCTTGAAGAAGTTTACTAACTCTATTGATACTTACTTCTATCAGTATCAAGGTAACAGTGGGGGAACAGCCCAACCCTTTACAGTTTTTGTTCACTTACTATCACCAAAAGATCGTATTCAAAAGAGTGCTGATATTATTGACTCATTGAATGCTGATTTGGAACAGCAGTTTGGCGAAAAAGCTTTCGCTTATGAGTTAGGCGCTGGTCCACCGGAAGGGAACTATCCGGTTTCTGTAAAAATTTATGACAACGATTCAGTTAAGTTGTTAGCTGCTGCTCAAAAAGTTGCTGATGAACTTCGCACTTACGAAGAAATTACCGCAGTACGTTATGATGGTGATGAACCGAATACTGAATTAGCTGTTCAGGTTCGTTCTGAAGCATTATCTAGTCGTGGCTTAACTCCGCCAGCTTTGTTTGGTCAGATTAACGGGACTCTCAGCGAACGTTCTTTGTTTGTTTTAGGTGAATACAACGTTGTGCTCCGTACTCCTAGTGAGAATGAGCCAAGCTCAGTTGAAGCTTTGGGCAATACAGTTGTCTTTGGATCACAAGGCCCAGTAGCTTTGAAAGATGTTGCTGATATTGACTTCGGCAGTGAAATGTATGATATATATTCCACATTAAATGGTCATCCTTCTGCTGCCATTACCCTAAAACAGGCTTACGGTTCTAATGCCAGTGATGTAATCCAGAATGTGAAGAAAACTATGGACCGGCTTCAGAAGAATATGCCCAAAGGAA
>CAYOVR010000005.1:0-1694 GCA_964407465.1 uncultured Candidatus Saccharibacteria bacterium | reverse complement strand
AACAGAAGTTCCAGGTGCTATTCAACGTTTGAATGGTGATCGATACATTACTGTCTCAGCTCGTGTTTCTGATAGTCGTGATGTTATTAATGTCCAACGTGAGATTAACGATTGGGTTAAAGCAAATACTGGAAGCCTAGGTTTGGAAGAAGCCTCGTTTGGTGATCGTGCCAGTACCGATGAATTCGAAAAGTCTTTCCAAGAATTATTTGCAGCAATCGCTTTGTCTATCCTAGTCACTTACATTATTTTTGTTTTGTTCTTCCGTTCGTTCGTTCAGCCATTGATTATCTTAGTTGCTGTACCTTTGTTGTTCATCGGTGCTTTCCCAGCTTTGGTCTGGTTCGGTGATGGTCAGTTGGGTTTCCTCGAAACTCTCGGTGTGATTATGGTTATCGGTATTGTTGAAAACGTCGGTATCTTCTTGATCGACTACGCTAACCGCAAAGTTGCTGGTGGTATGGATCGTAAAGAAGCTATCGCGCTCTCTGCTGGTATTCGTTTCCGTCCTGTTGTCTTAACTAAGCTTACTGCTTTAGCTGGCTTACTTCCTTTGGCAATCTTCGCGCCGTTCTGGCGTGGACTTGCTGTGGTCGTTATCGGTGGAATCTTGAGCTCGGGTATCTTGTCCTTGTTTACAACTCCAGTACTTTACACTTGGTTTACTCGCAACAAGAAAAAGCCTGAACCTCAGCAATTCTCAGAAGTGAGTGAGGGTGCTAAGTTTGAACAGCAAGAATCTCCGACTGAATCAATCGATGCTCAACCGCTTTCTGAAATCAGCGTTTAAAGTTAAATAAAAAACCGCGCAATACATAGCGCGGTTTTTTATTTACTCCAGCGGGCGAAGATGCCCGTAGAGATTAAGCGTTTGTCTTGTTGCTCAAGACAGAGTTCACCGAATTCAATTTTCCCTGGTCTGTCTTTGATCGCGTCTTCGAGAACGTTGTTTAAGGCTAGGGCAGAGGAGTTAGTAGCGTAGCCATTGATAAGTAGGAATTTGGCTTTGGGTGAGAGTAATCCAACAGCGTTGTTGAGTAGTTCTGGTAAATCTTCATTGAACTTCCAAGTCTTGCCAGTAGGAGAATGTCCAAATGCCGGTGGATCCATGATAATCCCGTCGTATTGTTGACCTCGCTTGAGTTCACGTGCTACAAACTTCGCGGCGTCATCCAGTAGCCAGCGCACGGAGTCTTGAGGAAGTTTGTTGGTGGTGTGGTTTTCCTTGGCCCAAGTTATCGATGGCTTGCTAGCATCAACGTGAGTCACAAAATGGCCAGCTTTGGCGAGCGCTATGGTTGCGCCACCAGTATAAGCAAAAAGGTTTAAGATTTTAAGTTTAGTTTTGCCAGCAGTAGAGCGAGTCCATTCCCAGTTAGCGGCTTGCTCGGCGAAGATGCCGGTGTGTTTGAAAGGGGAGAGCCTGGCGTTGAGCTCGATGTCGTCCCATGTTACAAGCCATTTTTTAGGAAAGTCTTTGTTGGTATGCCAATCGTTGTTGATGAACTTGGCATCGGCTTTTTCCCATTCTTCATCGGTAAGATGTCGTGGCCAGATGATTTGAGGATCGGGACGTTGCAAAATATATTTACCCCAGCGCTCTAAGCGAAAGCCATTTCCTGTATCTAAGAGTTCATAGTCTTTGAATTGTTTGAAGTGTGTAAGAAGCATATGGGTATAGTATCAAGAAAAAC
>CAYOVR010000004.1:5007-22598 GCA_964407465.1 uncultured Candidatus Saccharibacteria bacterium | reverse complement strand
TGATGTCGAAGTCACGAAGCGCTGGCCGTAATAACTCTGGTAAGATCACTGTTCGCCATCATGGCGGTGGTGCTCACAAGAAAGTTCGTATTGTGGACTTCGATCGCTCCGATCGTCTCGGGATTCCTGGAATCATCAAGACTATCGAATACGATCCAACCCGTACTGCGTTCATCTCCCTTGTGTCTTACAAAGACGGGGTCAAGCGTTACGTCTTAACTGCTGATGGTATGAAGGTTGGAAATCCGATTATGGCCGGCGAGACTGCCGAAATCCTTCCTGGAAACCGTTTAGCATTACAGAACATTCCGATTGGTAGTTTCGTACACGATATTGAACTGGCTCCTGGTCGTGGTGGAAGATTAGCTCGAAGTGCTGGTAGCTACGCTATCATGCAGAACATCGAAGCTGGTTACGCTCTGATCAAGATGCCAAGTGGTGAAATTCGCAAGATCCGCGATACCGCCATGGCAACTGTCGGACAGCTCGCAAACAGCGACTGGATGAACGTTCGCTTCGGTAAAGCTGGTCGTATGCGCCACATGGGTATTCGTCCATCGGTTCGTGGTAAAGTCATGAACCCGGTAGATCATCCTCACGGTGGTGGTGAAGGTAGTAACTCCATTGGTTTGAAATATCCAAAGACTCCATGGGGTAAGCATGCCTTAGGTGTAAAGACTCGTAAGCCTAAGAAGTACAGCGACGGCATGATTCTCAAACGACGTAATAGCAAGAAATAATTTTTATTTAACGTATGTCTCGAAGTTCTAAAAAAGGACCATTTATCGACGCTAACCTTCTTAAGAAGGTTCAGAACGCCAAAGCCGGTGACAAGATTAAAACCTGGTCACGTTCTTCTGCTATTTCTCCGGAAATGGTTGGAATGACCTTTGAAGTTCATAACGGTCGCCAGCATATTCCTGTGTTCGTCACAGAAAATATGGTTGGTCACAAGCTCGGTGAATTCTCTCTAACTCGCAAGTTTACTCGTCATGGTGGTAAGATGGCCAAGGAACAAGCTGCAGCCGCAGCCTCTACTCCAGCTCCAGCCGCCGCTCCTGCAAAGAAGAAGTAATCTAATTGTTTGACTAAACGTATATGGCACAAGCTACTGAAAAACTGAATACAGCTGAAAAGGCAACCGCTTTAAAGACGGTTACTGCTTATGCGCGCAACTTGCACATTGCTCCACGAAAAGTTCGTCTCGTGACTAACTTGGTAAATGGGATGCAAGTCGCAACCGCTATCACTCAATTGCAGTTTACTAACAAGAAAGCTGCACCGATGGTAGTTAAGGCTATAAGATCTGCAATCGCCAACGCTGAACATAACTTCTCTATGAAAGCTGATGATTTGTTTGTTAAAACAATCACTTGCGACATGGGAGCAGTGATGAAGCGATACTTCCCAAGAGCTCGCGGTAGCGCATTCGTTATCCGTCGCAAGACCAGTCACATCAACGTGACTTTGGAAGAACGACCAGGGACAAAGCCAAAGAAGAAAGCGACTCTCGCGCCGAAGCAAACTGTTATAGACAAGGACAAGAAAGCAGTAGCTCAGCCAGAAGTTTCCAACCCCGTTCTCAAAGATGAAGCCAAGCCAGCTGAAGTCAGCAAAGCTAATGAGCTTACCAAGATGAACGATATTCAGAACAAGCGACGTCCTCAAGCCAAATAACTATTTATTAAAGAGTAATTACTTACTATGGGTCATAAAATTAATCCAACTTCATTCAGACTCAAGATTACAGAAACCTGGAAGTCTCGATGGTTTTCCAAAGCTAACTACGTAGAACAGCTTAAAGAAGACACTCAAATTCGCGGATATCTTGAAACTCATCTCAAGCGTGCTGGTTTAGCTCGCATTGATATAGAGCGTCTGAACGACGGCTCGATCACAGTCATCATCCGTACTACCAAACCTGGTTTGATTATTGGTAAGGGTGGCGCCGGGATCGAAGAGCTTAAGAAAAAAATCAAGCAGAAGCTTGGTATTAAGAAAGAGCTTAAAGTTAACATCGAAGAGATTCGAGACGTTAACATGCACGCTCAAGTCATCGCTAACCAGATTGCTGAAAGCCTTGAAAAGCGTGTGGCCTTCCGCCGTTTGATGAAGCAGACCTTAGAGCAGGTAATGCAAGCTGGTGCTAAAGGTGTTAAAGTTGGAATCGGTGGTCGTTTGAATGGTGCTGAAATTGCTCGTACTGAGCATTTGTCAGCCGGTAAAATTCCTCTTCACACCATGCGTGCCAACATCGACTTCGCTCGAAGTACTGCGTTCACTACTTATGGTACAATCGGTATCAAGGTTTGGATCTACAAGGGCGATGTGTTCGAAAAGCAGCAAAGCAAAGAACCAGTAAAAGACGCTGCGCCGCAGCAGAGATAACTATTTAACTAACGTATCTGTATGTTAATTCCTAAGAAACTTAAACATCGCAAGCATCACCGCGGCGATAATACCGGAAAAGCCACTTCAGGCAATGATATTGCTTTCGGTAGCTTTGCTCTTAAAGCCATGGAAGGAAACTTCGTGACTGCCCGCCAGATTGAATCTGCGCGTCGCGCCATGACCCGTTCCATCCAACGTGGCGGTAAGATCTGGATTCGCATTTTCCCTGACAAGCCAATGACTGATCACGGTAACGAATCGGTAATGGGTGGTGGTAAGGGTGCGGTTGATCACTTTGTGGCTGTTGTGAAAAAGGGACGCATCATGTTTGAGATGGATGGTGTCACTCACGAACAGGCCAAAGAAGCCATGCGACTTGCGAGCCACAAGCTCCCAGTCAAAACTAAGTTTTTATCCAAAGAAGAAGTATAAGATACTCCCATGAAATTCCAGGAATTACTAAATAAATCAGAAGACGTGTTGCGCAAAGAGCTTGCAGTGCTCCGCGCTGAGGTCGAAAAACTAACTGTTAAAGTTAGATTGGCTCAGACCAAGAATACCAATGAGCTCCCGGCTAAACGCCGAGAAGTTGCCCGCATCTTAACCGCACTTCGACAGAAGTAATCGTATCCATTGTATGACAAACACTCCTACACAAGAAAATATTGCAAAACGACAACAGCTTACTGGTGTTGTAGTTTCTGACAAGATGGATAAGACCGTCGTGGTTAAAGTTGTGAGCAAAAAGCGCCACGAAAAATATCACAAAGCTTATACCGTTTCAAAGAAGTTCAAGGCCCACGATGGAGAGAACCAGTATCACACTGGGGACAAGGTCGTCATCGAAGCCATCGCACCCATGAGCCGCGAAAAGAAGTTTCAAGTCATTAAAAAAGTTTAGCAGTCAAAAGCTTCATTAGCTTGCTTGTCCGGAACAAAGTTGGTCCGAATGGGTAAGCTAGAGAAGCTAGCGCTAATGTAAAACCGTTATGATTCAAGTTCGATCTTGGTTAAAAGTTGCAGATAACACCGGTGCCAAAATTGTTGGTGTCTTTAGTGTTAACGGAAAAAACGCTCGTCGTTTTGCTCGCATTGGCGATATCGTCTCATGCTCTGTTAAACAGTCCGCCCCTCATGGTCAGGTTAAGAAAGGCGATAAAGTTTACGCTGTTATCGTTCGCCTTCGTAAAGAAACTCGTCGCAAAGACGGTTCTTACATCCGCTTTGATGAAAACGCCGCTGTCTTGGTTAACAAGGAAAATGGTGAACCACGCGGAACCCGTATTTTTGGTCCAATCCCGCGCGAACTTCGCGATAAGGGTTTTAACAAAATTATCTCCCTTGCCCCAGAAGTTATCTAACTCACTCTAAGATTACGATTATGATCAAGAACAAGATGAAAATTAAGAAAGGCGATACCGTGAAAGTTATTAGCGGTAAAGACAAAGGCAAAACCGGATCCGTGATCCGCGTTATTCCTGAAGCTGGCCGTATCGTGGTTGAGAATGTTAACATTCGCACCAAGTTTGAAAAAGGACGTACACCACGTCAGCCTGGTCAGAAAATTTCTGCCCCAGCTCCTCTCAACGTTTCGAAAGTTATGTTGATGGATTCAAACTCCGGCAAGCCAACTCGTGTTGGTTACACTTTCTTAGAGAATGGTACAAAGCAGCGCATTGGTAAATCTAGTGGTAAAGCAGTTTAATCTACATATATGGAACGATTACGAGAACAATATAATAAAGAATTTGCTCCGAAACTTGCAAAGGAATTCAATTACGCGAATGTCATGCAAGTTCCCAAAGTCACCAAGATCGTGCTTAACGTTGGTGTCGGAAAGCTTTCGAAGGATAGCAAGTTCACCGATTTGGTTATCAAAGATTTGACCCAGATCGCGGGACAAGTTCCGGTGAAGACCATCGCTCGCAAATCCATCGCTGGCTTTAAGCTTCGCGAAGGACAAGTGGTCGGTGTTGTCGCTACCTTACGTGGCGAACGCATGTACGCTTTCCTCGATAAGCTCATCAACGTAGCTTTACCTCGAGTTAAAGATTTCCGTGGTATTTCCGATAAAGGCTTTGATGGTCGCGGTAACTTCCATATCGTTTTACGTGAGCATGTAGTTTTCCCAGAAATTTCCAACGAAGCTCTTGAGCACACATTCGGTATGGAAATCTCTATTGTTACCAACGCTGGTAATGATGAAGCTGCTCACCGTCTCCTTAAGTTAATGAATTTCCCATTTAGATCAGAAGATAAAGAATAACCTATGGCTAAAAAGTCTCTCATTGCAAAAGCAAATCGCAGTTTGATAAAACCGAAGTACTCTTCGCGAGTTATCCGGCGCTGTTGGAAGTGTGGTCGTAAGGCCGGCTTCATGCGCAAGTTCCAGCTTTGCAGAATTTGCTTTAGAGAACTGGCTAGCCGTGGTGAAATTCCTGGTGTTAGCAAAGCCTCATGGTAACCTTAATCACTTTCATTTTTTCAAGAACCTCTACAGATAACATTTCCAAGTCCTTAAAACAGGAAACTAGAAATCCACAATCCTATGTATACTGACCCAATCTCAGACATGTTAACCAGAATCCGCAACGCAATTCGAGTCCACAAGACCGAGTTAGTGATGCCTTACTCCAAATTCAAGCACAGCCTTGCTACTGTTTTGTTGCAAGAAGGTTTTGTTAGCGGAGTTAACGAGTTACCAGGCCGCATGAAAATGCTCCAGGTTAACTTGAAGTACGGTCAGAACGGTGGTTCAGTTATTACAGATTTAAAGCGCGTTAGCAGCCCTGGTCAGCGCATTTATATGCCATCGACCAAGATCCCTCGCACTAACGGCGGCTTCGGTATTACAGTTGTCTCAACTTCAAAAGGTTTGCTCACAGATAAACAGGCGCGCAAGCAGAAGATGGGTGGGGAAGTAATCTGTCAGATTTGGTAAATTATTAAGACCTCATAAGCCCCTAAAAACTAGTAGGCTGCAGAAGTCATAAGAAACTATATATGTCACGAGTCGGAAAAAAACCAGTGGTTCTAGAAAAAGGCGTATCAGCCAAGCTTGATACAGGCGTCTTAACCGTGACTGGCCCTAAAGGTAATCTAAAGCTAACGCTTCACCCTAAAGTTAGCGTAGCCGTTACTGAAACTGAAGTTACAGTTGATATCGCTCGCAAAGAAGACAAGCGCGAAAAAGCGTTATGGGGTTTGTCCCGTTCTTTAATTCAGAACATGGCCGATGGTGTGACTAAAGGTTTCTCTAAAGATTTGGATATTGTCGGTGTTGGTTTTAAAGCTGAAGTTAAAGGCCAGACTTTGGTCTTGAATCTTGGTTTTTCCCACGCTATTAATTTTGAAATTCCTCAGGGCATTGAAGTAAAGGTTGAAAAGAACCCTGCTAAAGCAACAATTCCTCAGTACCAGACTTCTCTAAACATTTCAGGAATTGATAAGCATATGGTTGGTCAGGTCGCAGCCAACATCCGTGAGCTTAAGAAGCCGGAACCATATAAAGGAAAAGGCATTAAGTACAGCGATGAAACTATCTTGCGTAAAGCAGGTAAAGTTGTTAAGGCTGTTGGTAAGTAATTGCCTAATTTAAACCTATGACACATTTAAAGAAGACCAAGCGAATTAAGAGAGTTATCCGTCACAATCGTGTGCGCAGTGTTGTTAATGGCACCGCTAGCCGTCCACGTTTGTCCGTATTTCGTTCAGCTGAACATCTTTATGCTCAATTAATTGATGACCAGACCGGCACTACTTTAGCCGCTGCCTCTACTGTTGAATTGAAGACCAAAGGTAAGAAAACTGACAAGAGCACTGAAGTTGGCACAGCTATCGCTGAAAAAGCTAAAGCAAAGAATATCACTACAGTTGTATTTGATCGCGGAGGCTATCGATATCACGGTCGCGTTAAGGCATTGGCAGAAGCTGCTCGTGCAGGCGGACTAGAATTTTAATTAATCGTTAAGTTATATTATGGCTATGGAACGAAGACCACGAAAATCTAATAACCGAGATGAGCAAGGTGCTCGCGAATTCGAACAGAAAGTTGTAGAAGTCTCGCGTGTTACCCGTGTTGTTGCTGGCGGTAAGCGCATGCGTTTTCGCGCGTTAGTCGTTATCGGTGATAAGAAGGGTCGTATTGGTATGGGTTTGAAAAAAGGACTTGATGTTCAGGAAAGCGTGAACAAAGCTGTGAACCAAGCCAAGAAGAACATGATTACCGTACCGATTGTTAACGAAACCATTCCTCACGAAGTCACCATGAAGTACAAAGCGAGCAAGCTTATTATGAAGCCAGCTCGAAGTGGTACTGGTGTTATCGCTGGTGGAGCTGTCCGTAGCGTTATGGAACTCGCTGGTGTGAAGAATATTATCAGCAAGATGATTGGTAGTTCCAACAAAGTTAACAACATCAAAGCTGTATTCAAAGCTTTTGAAAGCATGAAGAGCAAAGAAGAACTAGAAGCTCTCCGCAAGTAATAGGGAAGTAAATTTATTCCGACATCTATGATTACATTACACGATTTAAGAAAACATCCGAAGTCTACCAAGCGCCGCAAAGTTGTCGGTCGTGGTTTAGGTAGTGGACACGGTACTTACTCTACTCGCGGTGGAAAAGGGCAGACTGCTCGTAGTGGTCACTCCAAAATGCCGATTGGTTTTGAAGGTGGTCGTCAACCGCTTAATCGCCAGGTTCCAAAGAGCCGTGGTTTTACCAGCTTGACTGCTAAGTCAATCAGCGTTTCTGTCTCAAAGTTGAATGCTTTCAATGATGGTGACGTTATTAATGTCCAGGCTCTGGTGAAAAAAGGCATCATTGCTGCAGCTAATAAGGGCAAACAGCCAACTGTTAAATTGCTGAAAGGTGATTTAAAACGTAAGTTGGAAGTTCGCTTACCAGCATCGAAGGTCGCAAAAGAACTTATCGAAAAAGCTGGTGGCTCTGTTAAATCCTAGTAATTTTTGTTAGACTAATACAAAATATGAACCAACTCTCACTTATCTGGAAGACTAAAGATCTTCGTAATAAAATTTTTATTGTGATTGGGTTGTTACTTGTCACACGTGTTTTGGCTTATGTGCCAATTCCAGGTGTTGATGCTTCGGCTTTGAAGTCTTTCTTTGAACAAAGCCAGTTTTTGAATTTATTGAATATCTTTTCTGGTGGTGGTTTGACTAACTTCTCGATTGCCATGCTTGGTGTTGGACCATACATTACCGCTTCGATTATCATGCAGTTGTTAACGATAATCGTCCCATCTTTGAAGGACTTGCAGAAAGAGAGTGGGGAAGCTGGTCGTGAGAAGATTAACCAGTACACTCGTTACTTAACTATTTTACTTGCTCCAATCCAGGCCTTCGGTACAATTCGCGTACTTCAGAGTCAGGGTGGCGGTGATATTCTTGCTGCGTTCACTCCGTTCCAGTGGTTCCTAACCTTACTAGCCGTTACTGCTGGTACCATGTTTGTTATGTGGATTGGTGAAATTATTACTGAATACGGAATTGGTAACGGTTTATCGATGATAATCTTTGCTGGTATCGTGGCTCAATTGCCATCTAGTTTAAACTCATTCATTCAATTATACGATCCAAGCAAATTACCTTTAGTCATCGGTTTTGCAGCGGTTGGCTTGATTGTTGTGGCAGCGGTGGTTTTAGTCTCGGAGGCTCAGCGTAATGTTCCGGTTTCGTACGCGAAGCGGCAACGGGGCGAGAAGCTCTATGGTGGCGTAAATACTCATTTACCACTTCGCTTAAACCAAGCTGGGGTTATCCCGATTATTTTCGCTATCTCTATTATGTTGTTCCCAGCGTTGATCGCTCAGTTCTTCGTAAACGCTCGAACTCCTATTGTCGCTGAATACGCCAACAAGATCATTACTATATTTAATGGTTCACAAGGTTGGACTTACGGTATTACTTACTTCTTGTTAGTTGTTATCTTCACATACTTCTATACAGCTGTTGTGTTTAATCCTGATGAAGTTGCTGAGAACGTTCAACGTAACGGTGGTTTCGTCCCAGGGCTTCGCCCAGGCAAACAAACTGCTGATTACTTGTACAAGGTTTTGAATCGCATTACTTTACCAGGCTCTGTATTCTTAGGTCTGATCGCGGTCTTGCCTTTAGTCTTGCAGAACTTAACTGGCACTCAAGCCTTAACGCTTGGTGGTACAGGTTTGCTCATTGTTGTGTCGGTGGTTATTGAAACTATCAAGCAGATTGAAGCGCAGATGACTATGCATGACTACGACACCTACTAAAACTTATTCGTACGATATATTACAGCCCGGCAAAAGCCGGGCTTTTAGTATGTCTAGCTCTGATCAAACCTCAGAAATTTTTTATCTTTTCTTGAACATGTACTATATATAATTTTTGGAGTGGGCCCGGTCTGGTGACAAGGTTTGGGTCGACACCAAAATCTTGGGGGTTCGATTCCCCTCGGGTCCACCACCAAACTTGACACTGGTAACTATTATTGTATAATGGATATGTCGATCCAGGCCTTGTTGTTACCAGATCAAGATTTGTAAGCCGTCCCTTCGGGGGCGGCTTTTCGTTTATCATCTGTGTTGACCTTAAAAGGAAAATTCGTTATACTTAAGTTTAATATTTTATGTGATATACTATAGTTATGACAGATTTGTTAAAATCAACTCCAGAAATAGAACAAGCGAGAAGTGTGATTAGTGGTAACGAAAAGCGCCTTGATCCCAAGGAGCAAGGAGTTCCTTCTGCTCCAGAAAATTTAGAAGCAGAGGTTGCGGCAGAAGTTGGTATCGATGATGGGAACACAGAGGCTTCAGAACAATCCGTTGAATCAGCACCAGCTCCTATCAAAGAGACTGAAGCTAAAGTTCCAGTGACAGAAGATCCTGTAGTTTCAGAAGACTCTGATGGCGGCGATGCACGAAAGAGAAAAATACTTGGAGGGGTCTTGGCTCATAAAGGCTTTGGCGAAGATATTGATGGTCCATATGGTCTGAATGACTTGTTAGTTAAACAAGAAGATAAAGATAACAAATAGTCTCCGGTCTTGAAACCAAAACAAAATGGTATTTGAAACTAGTACGATACAAATAGCCTTATTGGCTTTGGCAGGACTCGTCGCAGCATTTTTTGCTGTGTTTTTTTACTACGCCTATCGTCATTGGTATAACTCAAGAGTTATTGTGCCACGCACGCTGAATTGGGTCTTCTTAGAGATTCAAATGCCGAAAGATAATGTTGATCAAAACGACAAAAACAAAACCGATGAAGAGAAGAAAAATTTGATCTCAGTTGCTGAGCAATTATTCACCACACTTTCCGAATCGGGTGGCACTAGTTTGTTCAAACCCAAAGACTATATTAGTTTCGAGATTGCCTGCATAGACAAAAAGATTTCGTTTTACATCAATTGTCCAAAACACATGCAGGAGCTCGTGGAGAAACAAATTCACGCTCAGTATCCTCACGCGTTCATCGAAGAGATTCGTGGCTATAACCCTTTTCAAAAAGGTGGATCGGTTGACGCGATTGAATTAAAACAAACTAAAAAGTATTTCTATCCAATTCGTACTTATCGTAGTATGGAAACAGATCCGATGAACGCGATTACGAACGCGATGTCCAAGCTCTCCGAAGGGGAAGGCGCGGTGGTTCAATATATTTTAAGTCCAGCGGGCACAGCGTGGCAAGGTACTCCAAGACGAATTGCGCTTGAAGTTCAGCAAGGTAAGAACCCGGATAGCGTGGACAGTAACGCGTTTACTAAGGCGTTTAAAGAAATTGGCAAAGGTTTAATTTCTTCGATGAATGAAAACAAAGATCATCAGAATAATCGTAACGATCTTACAGGGAGTTACAGTCCGATTAATCTAACGCCGATGCAACAGGAGATTGTTAAGCGTCTTGAAGAAAAGGCGAGCCGTCCTGGATACAAAACTAATATTCGTATCGTTACGTCGTCATCAACTCCTGGAAGTGAAAAAGTTCATTTGAACAACTTAGTTTCTTCATTCTTGCAGTACAACATGCCACCATTCAATGGATTCAGCATGCGTCGTCGCAAAAAGGAAGCTGTTGTGAAAGACTTTATTTTCCGCGTGTTTCGTGGTGGCTTTGGTACAGGAGGAATTTTAAACACTGAAGAATTGGCTAGTTTATGGCATTTACCAACGCCATTTTTAGAAACACCCAACATTAAGTGGTTGATTAGTAAGAAAGCACCACCACCAATAAACATGCCAACTGAAGGTGTTCGTTTGGGTAAAAACGCTTATCGCAACACCGAAACAGAAGTCAGGCAAGCTCGTGGTGATCGCGGTCGCCACACTTACATTCTTGGACGTACTGGTAGTGGTAAGTCTTACCTCATGGCCAACATGGCTATTCAGGATGTGAAAAATGGTGAAGGCATTTGCGTTATTGATCCTCATGGCGATTTGATCGCTGATATTTTAAATCACGTTCCTAAAGAACGCGCTGAAGACGTTATTCTGTTTGAACCATTTGATACAGAACGACCAATTGGTTTGAACATGCTCGAAGTTGATAGCGACGAGCAAAAAGATTTCGCGGTTCAGGAAATGATTTCAATTTTCTACAAGTTAGTTACAGACCCAGCCATGCTTGGTCCAATGTTTGAACACAACATGCGTAACGCTATGTTGACTTTGATGGCGGACGAAGAGCATCCAGGGGCGATTACAGACATCCCTCGCATTTTCACAGATACTGATTTTCAAAAATATAAAGTGGGAAAATTGAAAGATCCGGTGGTAAGAGCGTTCTGGGAAAAAGAAATGGCCAAGACCAGTGACTTCCATAAGTCGGAAATGTTGGGCTACTTAATTTCTAAAGTTGGTCGCTTCGTGGAAAACAGTACAATGCGAAACATTGTTGGCCAATCAAAGAGTGGTTTCAACTTCCGCGAAGTTATGGATACTGGAAAAATTTTGTTGGTGAATTTGTCCAAAGGCCGCGTTGGTGAAATTAATGCCAAGCTTCTTGGCTTGATTTTAGTCAGCAAGATTCAGATGGCCGCCTTGTCTCGTGCTGACATTCCCGAAAGCGAACGTAAAGATTTTTATCTCTATGTTGATGAGTTCCAAAACTTTATTACCGACGCGTTTGCTTCGATTCTTAGCGAAGCCCGTAAGTATAAATTAAACTTGATCATCGCTCATCAGTACTTGGGTCAGCTTCAACAAGCTGCTGGCGCACAAGGAGCGGGGAGTAGCGATTTGCGTGATGCTGTCTTTGGAAACGCTGGCACGCTCATTACATTTCGAACTGGTGCCGAAGACGCTGAATTTTTAGCCAGGGAATTTAGTCCAACGTTCAATGAGTTCGATTTAGTTAACATCGATCGCTACAACGCCTATATAAAGTTGATGATCAACGGTACAGCAAGTAAGCCATTTAATATGGCGACGTATCCATTGCCTGAAACGGGGACACCAGAGATCGCTACGGCCATAAGGCAGTTGTCGAGATTAAAGTTCGGGCGACCAAAAGCCGAAGTAGAGAGTGAAATTCAAGAAGCGAGCCACGTAGCGGATATGATGGCCGCAGGTCCGGCTGCAATTGAAAAAGGGTTGTAAATAAAGGAAGTTTAAACAGCGCTCCAATAGAATGGGGCGCTTTTAGCATTGACAAAACCAATAAAATGTGCTAGAATGCGCGATAACCTTATTTCGAGCAAAGTGTAGAGAAGACTCCGCGTTTTGCTCGAAATAAGGTTGGTTCTCTAGGAGGAGAATGCGATGAAAGCTATAATTGCTCTCTGGGCGTACGTCTGGATCTTTTGGCTTCACAGACGTCCCCACATTGAAGAGATCTATGGTATTCTTCTCCTCCGACGATTTGGAGAGGAGTTGTACCCTGGAATCTCGACCGGGCGGTTGAAAATCTGCTTCTGGCGGATTAACAACCCTCGGCTGAAAAAGTTCACAACGGCCATGCTCTTGGCTCGTCGTCGGATCGTCGTCGGCCTTCGGGTCGCAGACCGCTCAGACTTTGACGAGCACGGTACCGCAACTGAGGATCGTAAGATGGGTGAGTGCTCGGCGACTCTTATTGCCAAGAAACTCAAAATTCAGGACGATCCTCAGATTCAAGTTTTACTCGAGGCCGTTCGCAGAAACGACTGTTACGGATATGGTGGTGCTACCGACTTGAGCAGGACGCTTGAGCGGAGGTACAACACTATGTCCCAAGAAAAGGCTTTCATGTGGGCCTATGGGGAACTTGAGTTGCTTCAAGATCATCAATCGGCCATCTGGTCGGATGAGACCAAGCGACTCGTGGAACAGACTGCGACGGTTGAGACCATCACAGCAGTAGATGGCTACCAGTTCAGCCTGTGGTGTGTCGAGAGCAGCTCGCAGAATGAGGCCGAGGAAAGAAAGGCCAGACTGGTAGTGGATCGAGTTCGCGCTGAACATCGCCCGTCTGTCTTGATCACTCATGATCTCGTTTCCGGTGCGTTCGCTGTATTCTTCAACGATAATGAATACATCGATCAGCGTGGCATCGCTTACGAGATTCGTCTCAACGAGCTTCGGAAGCGCGGTCTACCGATGCCAGCAGGAGAGGGCAAGGCTTTGGCTAACGATGAGGAGGCCGATGGCTACTGGTACTTCTTCTTCGGACAAACTCCTCAGGGAGAGCGATATCCTAAGGCTCTGTTCTGTGGCGGAGATCGGACTACCAAGCACAGTAGCACTGTGTCGGCACAGTCTGCTAGTGATGTTTCATCAGCAGCGGCTAGTCGGCTTCGGGAGACGGTTCAGCCGGACAAGCCCAAGGGGAGGGCCAAGCGAGCCGCGAAGAAGTAGGAGTCGGCGCGCATCGCATCGTAGCGGGGGAGAAATCCCCAAACCTCGAGAGCCTCTGGTAAAACGGAGGCTCTCATTTCATCCTTTTTACCCCTTGACAAAATTGGTAAAAAGGTGTATAATGGTAAATCAAATAAATAAGGGATAGTTTAGCTGTTAACAGCAATAGCTTATATATATGAGCTTTTCCTGGTACCAGCTAAAGCCCTAAGTGGGCCGGAGCTGACCAAACGTTCACTTTCGATTTCGGATGGAGGAATCTGAATCATGTTTACGCGTTCCCTCGTGGTGTTTTTTCTCATCGTTTCCTTTGGCCTGACGACTTCGGTCGCCTTCGCCGCAACTGACGATGACGGCAATGGCCGTACGTACGTCGAGTCCGTTGAGGACCTCGCCGCCGACAAGGCGTTCGATCAGCAGGCCGCAGGGCCCGCGACGCTTACGCAGGCAGGTCCGATCCAGGTCACGCCGGCCCCCATCCAGGGTGCTGGTATCGCCAACAAGCCGGACGGCACGGTCGTGATGAAGTCGGGTGACACCGGCGACATCAGTCTCTCACCTGAGTTGAAGGCGAAGCTCGATGCACTCACTGTGCTCGAGAAGCGGCTCCGCGCTGCGGCTCGTCGCAACACCAGCAAGAAGCGCTCTGGCGCTCGTTCGGCAACCAAGCCGGTGGTGGCAACTTCGCCAGCACCTGCTGCCGATCCTGCAACCCCTCCCGCGACTGATCCCGCAACCAATCCGGCAACGCCTCCAGCGAATCCCGCCGCTCCCGTTCAGGGAACGCCGGACTTCGCAGCCCTCGCTAACGAGGTCGCAGCCATCAAGGCTGAGGTCACCGCAAACAAGGGCTTGAGCGAGGCCAGCTCGGCAAAGCTCGACAGCATCGCGGCGACGCTCGCCGCTCTCCAGCCTTCGGCGGTCGAGATCACGCCCGAGCAACTGGAGGAGATCCAGGTTGCGGCAAGGGCCGCTGTCAGGGCGGAGATGGCCGAGATCAGCTGGTACTCCAAGTGGGGCTTCTGGTTGTCCGTAATCGCGATCGTCCTGATCGTGATCGGAATCATTGTTGTCATCTTCCGAACTCGTCAGCGCGAGAGTGCTGACTCGAACGATATCGTCACCGAGCGCCTTGATAGCCTCGAGAGGTTGGTGAGGGATGTTGGTGCGAATATTCGTAGGGATATTGGAGTCGTCGACGCCAAGGTTGTTGACGCCGGTAACGCCGTCGTCAAGCTCGCAGAAGTGGTTCAGGACTTCAAGTCGGAGTTCGGGAATCTTCAGCAGGAGTTCCGACTTCTCTCTGAGAAGATCGCCGGAGCCGACGATCTCGAAGCCGAGAAGTAGTCACCACCCATGCTCCCATAGAAGGAGCACATGATTCCCAGTCCCCAACAGGGGACATCCTCCAGGGTCCGTAGAGCTAACCAGCTCCGCGGACCCTTCTTTTATTTTATAAACTTGATATACTTATAGTATCCAAAGATTTAATAAACATTGAAACAAAAATAGATTCATGGCAGTAATCATGCGAGGAGAGAATTTAGGTGGCCCAGTTGTCGATCCTGCTGAGAGTGGTTTAAATGTGGATACAGAGCCAGAAATTGAAACCTCGTCTGCAGCTGAGCTAGAAGCTTCAGCCGAGGCTTCTTCTGATACGGAACCTAATGAAGTATTGCCTAGCGATGAGGCAATTGAGGCTTTAGCAGAAGATAGCGCTGATGGTTTGTCAGAAAGAGCTGGGTCAGACCCTGCAAGTGTAGATGATGGGCTTGCTGCGGAATTACCCGATTCTACTCCAGAAGAACGAGAGAGAGCAGTCGCTCATTTGGCCACACCTGCAGGTAAAAAGGAATGGCGTGAGCGTGTTGCGCAGGCTTTAAAAAACAAATGGCAAGCTTTAACCTGGGGTGGAGTGGCTGGTTTTGCTGCGGCCGCAGCAACAAGAACAAGTATTAGAGCAGGAACAACATTACTTCTAGGTGGCTCGTTTTTCCCAGCATCTATAGTCGCAGGTGCGGTAGCAGGTGCTTTTGTTGAAGCTGCACGTTCGGTTTGGGGTGACCGACATTTATATGACATTGATAAGGTTTTAGCCAAGATAAATGTTGAGGGTCAAGACATAACCACACGCGCTCTAGAAGTTGCAAAAATTGAACAAGCTTTAAAAGAGGTGCGTCTTCAGGGCGATCCAGAAAAAATTGAAAAAATTGTTCGAGCTGCTCGCGCCGCTCATGTTCTAGTTAAAGCAGAAATTGATAAAGAAGAGAATAAAGATAAGCCGGATAGGGAAAAACTCGAAAAGATACTTCAATATGCTGAGAGTGTTCGATCAGAAGTTCCAATAACGGAAGATCCAGAGATCATGGCTATGGTTAATGATCTTAAATTTGGCAAAGGAATTCGCTGGGGGAAAGCAGGTAGCGCAGCATGGAAAGGCGCGGCTGCTGGTGTTTTCGGTGCCACGATTGCTGGCATTGTAGCAAATTATTTTGTTCCAAGTGGAGTTCCTGTGGAAGCGGGAGCAGCTGCAGCAGGTGCGACGAAGGCTGCGGTAGAAACCGCCCCAGTTGCGTCTGGAGCGGGGGTAGATCAAGCCACACAACAAGCAGCAGATCGTACCGGGAGACTTTTTACGAGTACCGCTAAGAAAGTTGGGGCAACCGCTATAAAAACGTATAACGACGTGGCGAGAAAAGGGGAAGGCGTGACTCATGTGGCACGTCGGGTTGTTGATTCATACGTCGATAATAAGGGTTTGGAAGTTGGAACAGAGCAACGAGTTTGGATGGAAGATGCGATTAAGGATGCATATGAGAAAGCTCATCCTGGTGGAAGCATGCTTCATGTCGGTGATAGTGTTGAAATTGATCCGACTCTTTTAGAAAAGGTGGTCCAAGAAGGACAAGCCTTGAAACCTGGTCAGATTGAAAGTATCCGTCATATGCTTGATACACCCGAGCATAAATTAGGTGAAGATACTATCGCTTTATTCAAAGATAAAAGTGGTTCAGGGCTTGAAAAAGCGCCTGAGGCTTTGCAAAATATTGTGAATGGTATTACTCGCTTTGGTAAATCGCTAGAGATTATTTTTCCTGGCTCTGGGGCGGCACATGGAGCTGCTGATACTGCTGGTTCAAGTGGCTTTCCGGGACCTGGTCCCAAGCCTCCTGAAATGCCTCCGGTTCCAGACGCTGAGGCCAGTCTTACATCATTGGCTTTTTGGAATTTCGTTGTTTCCGAGCCAATATTTGCAGTTTTACCGAAAAGAAATATTGATGGTCGGAGATCAGCTGAAAATCCAGTTGAGCCAGTCACAGAGGCACCTCCTACTACACCAGAAGCCCCCGTGATTATTCCAGAAACCCCCGTAGCTTCACCAGAAGGACCTCCAGCTGGAGAAACTGAAGATGATGAAGAAGACGAAGAAGATTCAGAAGGTGTTGATGCAGGTCCTGTTGTTCCTCCAGTTACTGCGGCAGCTGTTGCTGCATCAGAGGGTACCGAGCCTGCTGTTGAAGGAGCCACGATTGAGAAGACAGAATCCGATCTCGTTTACGGTTTTATAGAGGAAATTAAACAAGAACCTTATAAGATATCTATCTTCCTTTCGGATAAGTATAAGAACAAAATTAGCGAAAATCCAAAAGAAACAATTCCTGTTTTACGAGTCATCGTACGTTTGGCAAGAACTTCCTCAGAGGCTCATGCTATGTTGAAAGAAACCAATTTAATCATTGGTACTCAGTCTCGTGTTCAAAACCAAGGTAAGTCGATAGAGATTGATTTTAAAATGGCTCCCGATGAGATATATAAGCTTTTAGAGGAGAATTTGAAAAAAGCTCATGATGTAAGACAGTCGTTGTTGAACCCTGTTGTATCTGTAGATACAGAGCCGAAGTCAGATACTGAAGCTGAGCCTTCTCTCGAGAAAAAAGAGGGTTATCCTGAATCAGCTCTCGAATTGAATAAATATTTGGAAAGTCTTGGTTTAGAAGTCCGGGTAATTCCTCCTGCCCTCGATAGGTCTAACTTATCAAGAACTGCACCACGCAAAGTATTAAGTCGAGAAACTCTTTATGCTCTCTTTGATGTTCTTAAAGATCCGGCAACTCAAGAGAAATTACCAGGATTACAGAACATATTGTTAGAAACCTCCACCGCCGATATTAAAGATGGTGGTTTGGATGTGGGAGTGGCCACTCAAGAAGAAATCTCTACGGAATTACCACGACTCATAGAAGAAGCTTATGAAATTAGAAATCGTAAGGGGAGAAAAGCTGAGCCGAAACTTGAAGAAGAAAAGACTGAAGACGGAAGAGTTTTAAAAACCTATGATACTGTGGGTTATGAAAAAGCAGATGA
>CAYOVR010000004.1:0-4997 GCA_964407465.1 uncultured Candidatus Saccharibacteria bacterium | reverse complement strand
AGATGAGAGCGAGTATGCTAAAAATCTTGCCCAGTTTGATGAAAAATATCGTGCTTTTGGTGCTCCAGAGGTAGTTTATCGTCTCGGCAGAGATATTGATAAGGATTACTTGCGTAACCTTGACATCATTTTTAGTCAAGTTCCTCCTGAAGCCTGGAAGGATTTAGATTTCGATAGAATTGAGATTCAGAGAAAAGCAGACAACGTGACAGATGGTAGAGTGTTCAGCCTATCGTATAAAAGAGGCATGAAGCTTGAAGAAATGGTTAGAATCTTTCGAGACCGCTTGTTTAAAGACAAGGGGATGGATATCTCATTCATCTATGGTTCTTTGAGAAAAGTTGGCGGGGGAGTTAAGTCACCAGAACCAGATACAAACACACCCGAGACCTCTCCTGACCCAGGCGTAGATGGTGGTACTTCTGTTGAAGGTGAGAAAAATAATGAGTTTTTTGGCGAAGCAAAGACCCTGATAACAGAAGCTAAGAGGCTTTTTAAAGGTCTTAATAAAAAAGATCAGTATCTCATAAATAATTTTGCTAAGGTTGCTAAAAAGTATGCTGAAGAGAATAAGCAAGTGAGATTTGAATTCCACGATAACAAAGGTAAGAAAAAATTTGAGCCTGAAGAAGATCCAGCTACTGGGATTATTACGGTTCGTGCCGATGAGCACCTTCTGGATATATATAACCTCCAGCGCTCTGCTGAAGACGTCCAAAGTACTATCGACCTTATTGGTGACGCTGAAACACTTGCTCCGGAGAGTAGACAGCAATTCCAAGAGGCAACCGCAGAGCTAAAAGCATTAGTTGAAAAAGTAAAATCGTAATCTATGGCAGACTTACATAAATTATTAGGTGATCAAGCTGACATCATTTTGAAAGATCTTGGGGTGGGGGAGATGAACGAGTCGGACAAAAATGAGGTTATGCAGCAACTCATTCAGCACTTTCAAAAAGTTATTTTGGAAACGGTTGTGGTTAGCTTAGATAAAGAGCATCTTCAAGCGTTCAAGGATATTATGGAAGGCCCTGAAGATCAGATTGAGGATAAAATGATGGTCTTAACGGCTACGGTCCCAGGTTTGGCGGAGAAAATTCAGCAAGCAATTCATGATGAGTTTACAGTTGTGAAAGCGGCGTATGCAAAACTGAGTTAAGTCAGGGAAATATAAGATAGAAAAAAATTGACCCCGGTCGCGCTATGATGCGCGACCGGGGTTTGTCGTAGGAGACGATGCGAGTTCTTCGAGCTCTTACGAGAGTTCGCTACGTCTTGGAAACTATGTTCAAGGGAGGACGTCGGGAGACCGTCGCGTGAATGTCGTTTAGTCCGCGCTTGAGTTGCTGGGGCACGACGGCGACAATCTGGTGGGTGCTGGCTTCGGCGCGTTCTCTGAGTTGGCGCTCGAAGTTTTCTTTTTCCTCTTTACCCTTCCTCCATATGTAGGCGATTGCTCCTAGCAGTACTAGGATGATCACCATCGCGAACGCAATCGTGTACTGAAGTGCTCGGATCGCCCGTTCAGCGACGGCCGCGCTTCGATCCATCGAGTCCGCCATTCTTTCGTTACTCTCGAGCAGGGCTTGTTCGGCTTCACGCTTGCCGTTGTTGGAATTCCTCGCTTCAATGGCGATAGTCGCGAGAGTGGTGGCGATCGTCTTGTATTCCGCGAGCTTTCCCTGGAGCTCGTCAATCCTGCGGGACAGCGCTTCGTTTGTCTGCGCTGCAGAATTCTTCTGCGGGAGGTCGAGTGTCACCGGCATGAGTTGCTTGACCTGCGGGATTGTGATCACGTTCGACGGACGCGCCGGTGCTGTCTGCGGAATGATGCCTTCGCTTTTCAGGGTCGGTGTTTCTTCTTGCGCTTCTACGCTCATGATCGCGCACAGCACGAACATTGTAACGGTGATAATTCGCATCATCTTCATGTCTCTCCTCCTGTGGAGCGCCCTCTTCAGGGCGGTTTCGAGCTGTGGTTATTCTAGCGAAACATCCTAAAATGTACCATTTTCATTGCTTATAGTCAATTATATGGCTTATTTTAATACTTGACAAACACCATAATTTTTGGTATAATATAGGGTATTTTCTTGTGGGAAAAGCTTTCTGCGGTAAATAAGGCTTTTCCGGCAAGATAATCCCGCAAGGGCTCGTCTTGTAGAACGTTAACAATCTATCAACAACGCGTGGAGGTATGGCCGTGCCAAACGACAGAGGCGGCAATCAGCCGCAGGGACAGCAGGGCCAAAGGCCCACTGATTCCAAAGTAACTCTGAGCGTTAAGTCTCGAACGGGACGAAACGCTTTGGAGATACAGGTTAGCTCGTCGGCGGGGAAGGATATTACTCTTCGGATCGGCATGGAAGACATGCCGTTCTGTAAGAAACTTCCGATCACGCTGCGCACAGAGGCAGACGGAATCAAGGACTACAAACTTGATCTATCTTCTTATGGTGACGAGTATGATCGCCTGACGGCATTCGTCGGCGACGTGCGAAGCAAAACAGTGATGCTTCCTGGTCTCTCGACTGCGACGCTCACCGGACACAAGTCTTCGACCTCGCATCTCAAGGTCAAACCTGAAGGTGAGGTGGTCGAGTACTATGAAAAGACTGTCTGCGTTCAGGTTACAACCCTGACCGAAGGTAAGCCCGCTTCGCGGCGGCTTCGGATCGAAATTGACCATCCGGCGACGTTCGCCAACATGGTCACTGGCGAGGTTTTGGTGACCAACGTTAGAGTGTTCTTCGTGGATTCTGACGCCAACGGTCAGGTTAGCTTCTTGATCTACTGCCGCAGTTTGGAAACGAACTTGCGGATTGTTGATCAGGAGACGGGTCAGACTGTTGAAAAGACTCTCAGGTTCATCTGAGAAAAGGAGTTTCTATGCCCTTCAAAGACGAGTTCTTCGATTTCGGACTCAGAATGGTAGAAGAGGTGGGCGCGGAGTATGTTGCAAACATCATATTCGCTGGGTCTCACAAGCCCGAGGACGTGTCTATCGTCCAGCGGGCTGCCGACTTGTTCAAGTTGGGAAAAAAAACTGAGGCATATGCCGTCCTGAAATCTCGGCCCGGTGGCTGGGGTCTGGCGGACGAGCAGATGTTGTACAACGACACTCTGGGTCTCGTTTACGCTGAGAAAATCAGCAAGGCCGAGGGTTTGGTTCTTGCTCGCTTCTTGGCAGGGCGTACGCCGTGGGAGCGAAAGCGGATTCGAGAGGGTGGCTCAAAGGAAGAGAACCCTTCGATTCGGCGTCGCAACCTCATTGTTATTGCTCAGTGTGAGAACGACGAGGACAGGATAGCGTTCATAACTTCTTCAGGTCTCTGGGACATGAACGCTGCTGAGCAAATGATCACCGACGCCGACGACTGGGCGCGCGCGAGGCTTGACGAAGTCAACGCCTCAATCGCGCAAAAGGTTGCGCGCAACAGTCAGCCGCTCACGGTTTTCCCAACCTGGCAGGGCTGGGTTTACTACGCAATCAGAGTAGGAGTTCTGGCGGTAGTTGTCGTCGGACTCGTGATCTTCTGGAACTGGGCTGCGGCCCGATAACAAGGAGAAAGATCATGCGCTTTTCGAATCTTCTGGGGCTGCCGATGCGGCAGCTCTACGGGATCGTCCTTGACATCGCCTACGGGGTTCGTTATTCCGGGGTGATGATCAAGAGGATTCTCTTCAGCCTTCTGGTCATCCAGGTTGGGCTGATGGGGTTCGGCTGTTTCGTGGCTCGGTATGCGGACTCGCAGATCGGTGCCAACATGGTCGTGATTGCCTTCGTGCTTTCGACCATTCTCTGGGCCGTGTTGGCCCTCTTCATGCTTCTCTTGGGGCAGGTCGCGGATCTCGGGGACGACGCCCTGATCGAGGTTGTCCGAGTCGCGTCCAGCCCCTTTTCGGGCGAGCCGATCAAGATCAAGGAGATCATCAAAGACGGCCGGATCAAGGAGCTCTTCGAATTCATGTCTGGCGGCATCGCTGCCATCATGTTGATCGACATCTGGGTCTGGTTCTTCGGAGCTTGGTCCAATATGGCTGCAATGGGCGCCTTCATAGGCATGGCCATCTGGTTCATCTTCGCCGTCATTGGCTGGGGTGGACCGAAGATTTGGCTGCCACGCCTTCAGCGGGTGGCCATGGTTCTGGTCGGTGTGATCATGTTTGGCATTACTGTCATGCTGCTCACTCCCGGATCGTTGGGCCAGTGGCTCGCGAGGTGGCAAAGCGAGCGAGCACAGGCAGAACAGGCACTTCGCGGTTATCAGACCGCGAGCCATGGTCTGAACAAGGACCGAGAGGAGTTGGTCGAGAAGAAAGCCTTGATCATCCGGGGGTCGGTAAAAAACTCGGATGCGGAGAAGGACCTTCGGGATGTCAACGCTGACATCGCCAAAACCGACAAGGCACTCGCGACGGCCGACACTTCGTTCGACTATGACTCGCCGGAAGAGCGAGCGGTCGAGGCGGCCAAGGAAGTCTTGGCCAACAGTACCGGATCCATCAGTGGTGGACTTTCCGGAAATTCAATGTGGTGGTGGCTCCTGGTGGGATTCCTGGCGTTCACCGCTTACAGGTTCGTAACGATGAAGGAGGAAAGGGTTTTCTTCGGCATCGTGATAGTTGCTGGGCTGTTCGTTCTGGTCTTGGATATTATCTGAGAACAGGAGACGGTCCGCACAACAAAGGAGGGAAAGATAGTCCCGGGACCACGGTCCCGGATCAGGGGCGCGAAGCGCCAAGGGAGACGTTATGACAATAACGCTCGACAGTTCGTGAAGGGGCCGATGGTAAAACATCGGCCCGCTTTTTTTTTGCCCATTTTCCATATTTGCCACTAACTCATAAACACCGACAGTCTACAAAGTTAAAGCCGGAAAATGGTATTGAAAAAAGTCTGAGGCTTCAACCTCACTTTTGGCCGCAGGGACTTCAGCTTCATAAAGAAAAGTATTTGGTCCCCGCTCCTGTTCGTAGGATGCTGAATTCCCGGT
>CAYOVR010000003.1:18126-23792 GCA_964407465.1 uncultured Candidatus Saccharibacteria bacterium | reverse complement strand
ATACCGCCCATGCCACCCATATCAGGCATGCTCGGAGTAGCAGACTTTGGCTCAGGCTTGTCGACAATAATAGCTTCGGTGGTAACTAATGTAGAAGCAATCGACACAGCATTCTCTAAAGCTAGTCGAGTAACTTTAACAGGGTCAACAATACCTGCTTGGATCATATCAACCATACCCTCTTGCCAGTTCTTTTCAGTGAACTTTCCAAAATCAAAACCCCAGTTTGGATTATCGTGAGTTTGGATAGCATGCAAGATTCCGGTGACTTCAACACCACTGTTCAATGCGATCTGGCGAAGAGGAGCTTCAAGTGAATCGCGAACCGCTTTAACACCTAGACGCTCTGCGTCGTTTAAGTCAGCGCCAAAGCTATCGAGCTTGGGAGCAATGCGAGCCAGAGCTGCGCCACCACCAGCGACAATACCCTCTTGAGTTGCGGCGCGAGTTGCATTCAAGGCATCTTCAATCTTAAACTTCTTAGCTTTCATCTCAGTTTCGGTAAACGCACCAACTTTGATAACACCCACACCACCGACTAAGCGAGCAATGCGCTCTTGTAACTTTTCTTTGTCAAAATCTGACTTGGATTCCTGATGTTCACTGCGAAGTTGAGCGACGCGAGCATCAATACCGCTCTTCTCACCCTGACCATCAACAATAGTAGTGTGTTCTTTAGTAGCGATAACTTTGCGAGCACGTCCGAGTTGATCAAGTTCAGTTTTATCAAGCTTCAAACCTAAGTCTTCCGTAATAAGTTGGCCACCAGTTAGAACGGCGATATCGCCAAGCATCTCTTTACGACGATCCCCAAATCCAGGAGCCTTAACAGCCAAGACACTGAACGTCCCACGAAGCTTGTTTAAAACAAATGTGGTCAAAGCTTCACCGTCCACATCATCGGCAATAATGACCAACTCTTTTTTGCCACTCTGAGCAATCTTTTCCAAGATAGGTAAAACTTCTTGCACCACAGAAACTTTTTTATCTGTAATCAAAATGTATGGGTCTTCCCATACGGCTTCCATCCGATCGGCATTCGTAACCATGTAGGCCGAGACAAAACCTTTATCAAAGCGCATACCTTTTACAACTTCTTTTTCAATACCAATAGTCTGACCTTCTTCAACAGTAATCACACCATCATTACCAACCTCTTCCATGGCTTCAGCAATGAGTTTGCCAACTTCAGCGTCGAGAGATGCTATAGTTGCAACTTGTTCGATCTCGGCTTTACCTGTAACTTCTTTCTTTACTTTGCCAAGCTCAGCTACAACAAAAGCAGCAGCCTTATCCATGCCTTTTTTAATATCATTAGCACGAGCAGAGTTAATACTCACCGCTTCCAAACCTTTTTCAATCATTTTCTGCGCCAAAACAGTGGCTGTGGTAGTACCATCCCCTGCTTCATCATTGGTTTTGTTAGCGACTTCTTGAATTAAAGACGCGCCAACGTTTTCAAACTTATCTTCAAGTTCGATTTCTTTGGCAACAGTCACGCCATCGTCTGAAACGATTGGACTACCGTAACCTTTATCTAAAATAACGGCTTTACCTGTGGGACCAAGTGTAACTTTCACAACATCAGCGGCAATATCAACACCTGCCTTAATCGCTTTCTTGGCTTCAAAACCTTTTTTGATAATTTTACTCATAGTATATTAATCCTTTCTTACTCGATTACTGCTAAAACATCTGATTCATCTTTTTCTTTGCCAACATACAAAATTTTATACTTCACGTCTGTATCTTCGTCGACGTCCACATCATCACCGCTATACTTCCCAGCGATAACTTTGTCGCCAACTTTCAAATTCAATTCACCTACTGCTGTGCCATTACCAAGCTGAACAACTTCATACTGACTTTTTTCTTGCTTGTCAGAGGTTTGAGCTAAAATAATTCCGCTTTTGGTAACTTCTTCTACAGAAAGCTGTTTAACTAAAATTCGATTGCCTAAAGGTCGTACGTTCATAATGTCCTTTCTTTAATTTCTGCTATATTGAGAATGTTTTAGCACTCTCGTTGATTGACTGCTAAACGTATTTTATTGAAATTATAGTGCGGTGTCAAGATAATAAATGTGCTGCCTTCCCTCGGGAGGCAGCACGGGGACGGGCGGTATGAAACCTTCATCAGACTCGTCTTCTTCGTCGGAATCTTCGTCGATTTCCTCCGGATCAAAAGGAACGGGGTGGCACTTGATCTTGAAGTGAGCTTCAACTACACGCACGACGCGGATTGCGATCTCATTGAGGTATCGCTCCATATAAACAGACTTTTTTGAACTCCCAGGCGCTACCCTGATTACAACGGAGCTATCATTGTCATTATTGATATGGACGCTAGTAACAAGTTCCCCTTCAAACTCACGGCAAAGCTCCTTGAACAACTCGTCATGCGTAGAATCTTCCAGCCACTTGGGACCAAGCTCGGTCACAGAGGCATCGTTCAAGTAGGACTGTGATTCGAACGGCTCATTTTCTGCAAGAAGATGGAAACCGTAGAACACGACAGAGACCTCTTGGTTACGGTCATTTATAACGCCGTACTCAACTCCATTACTACCATGGAGAAGCAGAAACAACATCCACAGCTTGAGACCCGTCATGACTCACCTCCTCCGCGAAATTGGGACACCGACACTTATCCCAATCGTACGCCTGAAAATTAAAAGATACAAGCGCATATTTAAAGCGTCACGAATCTGATATAATCAAGCCATGAACCCCTATAACGATAAGCAAACCACAGCTGAATACCTTCACTTCTTGAATTCTGAAAACGGCCAAATCCAACAAGAACTTTTGTACAAAGCCATCGAGGCAAAACTAAACGATAACAAAGACACTAGCATTCTCGATGCTGCTTGTGGCTCAGGCTGGCTAACCAACAAGATAAACGAGAATTACTCCGCCGTCGAAGGGTGCGACAGCGCAGCAACTCTCATCGAACACGCTAAAACAGAGTATTCGAATGTAAAATTCACAATCACCAATCTCCAAAGTCCACTACCCTACGCTCCTGAATCTTTCGACACCATAATTCTCAACATGGCCGCAACAGATTTATCGAAACTTGAAGAAGCATACAAAAATCTTGAAACAGTTCTAAAGCCAAACGGACAACTACTTGTCACGATTCCAAATCCAATGCTCACCTATCCTTTGGGAATCTGGAAACGCTCTATCATGGATAGACTACTATTTCGCAAACCTCGATTATTTTTAAGACCACTTCCATACAACTCACAAGAGCTACTTCCCAGCTGGAACGCACGCACTCCAACCTCACGCTTTTACAGTCTTGAAGATCACATCAACTCAGTGACAAAAAATAATTTTACCCTAACTAACTTTGTAGAGATTAGATCCGATACAGACAGTCCTAAGTTTAATTTACGATACCAACTTTATCGCTATCCGCTTCTGCTCTTACTAGAGTTCAAAAAAACCGCCTAAATGGCGGTTTTTTTGAAGAAAGCTTGCAGTAATTCAACTTCTTTACTATTTGGATGAAACGAGAGTTCGTCAGGCTCCACCACTATGTATTTTTCTTGTCTAATGCGCTTCATCTGAACTCGGGCCAGCGTACGCTCAAACCACTGCCCTAAGGGATTGGTAAACAAAAGCTCAGATAATTTTTGAATGAGAGAGCGTTTGGAATTTTCAGTGGTCAACGAGTTGATACGAAGAGCGTTAGGGAAAAACGTATACAACCATCTTGTATTATTAGTTTTAAATGCGCTAACTGATATACCTGCTGTCACCGGTCGCAACTTTATATATTCAAGAGCAGTAAAAATATTTTTACCTGTCTCCAGTTTTTTCGCCCCAGCTGCATAATGATTAAGACAGAATCTGTTGGCGATTTTTTTTCCATGCCTGCGCAAGCCCAATATTTGAAAATAGCCTGTCACTAGTGTGCGGGCAGTCCACAAAAATCTTTCATCGGTAAATAAGAAAAGGTCGATATCACTCCCGCTCCGTTCTTGTCCAAGTGCTTGAGATCCAGTCAAGCCCGCTCCCCGAACAAAAGGGATGTGATACAAAAGCGTGGCCCATCTTTTGATTCGTCGCTCACGCGCTATACCATAAACATGGTTACGTAAACGTTCGGCAACAAGAAATTTCTTACCTGGTAAGAAATAATAGCCATGAGATTGTTCCAATCTAGTATTTAGCACTAAATCGTTCAAAGCAAATAGTACTGTGTCTAAGCTAACAATATGGCTCGGCTCACTTTCTGAAACTAACTCGTAAGCATCATCCAATTTGTCTTGCAATAATTGGGGTTGGATAACTAGATACTTGTAAACTTCAAGCATTGTTAAAGGTAAGCCTTGTAAATCAAAAAATCGAATTGTTGCAACAATGCGCTCCTGGATCATAGTGTCTATTTAAAAGCCTACCGAACTAGCGTCTATCTCTGAGTATTCCCCGTAATCATTTTCTTTAAAGACCCGAAGCTTATGAGAAACTTCCGTATCCGAAACAACATACTCAGTACGAGCTGTGTCCCCTGCTCGATGAGAATAGAACTCTTTTTTATCTAAAACTAATGGTTTAGTTTCGCGCACGATACGCAAGTTGCCCAATGGACTACGAAACTCAAGAATATCATGAGTCTCGGTATGGCCGTGAACATTAACGTCTTCAGTGCGAAGATCAGTCACGTCAAACTTGTCACGCAATGACTCAACTAGTTGTTCCCACTTTTCGTCAGTCATATATTTTTGGATTATTGTAGTAAACCAGAGGTATCGTAAATCCCGTTAACCGCACTTAAGACAAAAGGAATGATGGCTACCGTAGCAAGTAGCGGCAAAACTACCAAAGCCACAGTAATGATCAACTGCCACTTCATGTAATTCTTCGTTTTTCTCGTGCTCTCTAAAATCTCTTGAAGCATTTGCTCCTGAGATAAGCTTGGGGTTTCCGATGGGTTTTGATTTTGTTCGTTCATAATATATTATTCTTAAACTTTCAGTTTTAAAGCTGGCAATTAGGGCAATAAGTCCCCGTTCTCCCTCCCAGTGTAACGCGTTTGAGGTCGGTACCGCAACTCTTGCAGGTTTCTTTGTAACGCCCATAAACCCAGTGGTGTTTGCCCATGCTTCCCCACTGGCCATCCGTGCGCACAAAGTCGCCTACACTGGAACCTTTGTACTTAATCGCTTGTTTCAAAACAATTGGAATGTACTTAAAGATTTGTTTGAGTTCGGCGTCAGTTAACTTTGATACTTTTCGATCTGGACGAACTTTGGCATGAAAAAGAATTTCATCGCTGTAAATGTTGCCGATACCGGTAACAACTTTAGGATCCATCAAAAACAGTTTTATACTCACCGATTTTCGATTCCCAATTTTGTCTTTAAAACCTTGGAATGTAAAGTCTTTTGATAACGGCTCTGGCCCAAATGTTTGAAGTTCTTTCACCTTATCAACTTCGGTATCTTTTAACACTTTCAAATACCCAAACTTACGAACGTCGCTAAAATACAAAAGTGAGTTATCGCTGAACGTAAAAATAACGTGAGTGTGTTTTGTTGGAAACTTTACAAATGGTGCTGTTGGCTTGTTGAGAATGCGATACTTGCCTCCACTCTTTTTTCGAAGCTTTGTATCTTCGAAAATAAACTGGCCTGTCATTTTCAAATGCACCAA
>CAYOVR010000003.1:16842-18116 GCA_964407465.1 uncultured Candidatus Saccharibacteria bacterium | reverse complement strand
TAGATAGAGGACCTTTAAAATCAAAAATCAACATCTTGGCACGGCGTCTCACTGACAAAATCGTATCACCAACAAGCATCTTTTTAAATTGCTGAACTTGCTTTGGTGAGACATTCCGCCGATTTGAAACGGTGTCCGGACCAATACTAATAATCTTCGGTGTTAAAACTTCAACCGATTTAATCTTCTTGTTTTTGAGCTTGATATTAAGCTCAGAAACCACAGTTTGTACTTCTGGTAACTCTGGCATTCGTCCTACTTGTCTTCGAGTGTTCGTTTGACGCAATGTCATTACTCACACTCTTCGCCAAGTACTCCTCTCAAATTCACGCTTAATCTTCACATTCGCACCGGTTCTCGTCGCTACACTTCTCGAACCGGCTCACGTTCGATCCAAGTGTGAATTTGTATTTAAAGACATTTTATACAATTAGTATATCGAATACGGTATACTTAATCCATGGAAGACTTTCTTAAATCAATTCCCCACAATTTCTCGCAAGATGATGAGCGCTTAATAAAAAAAGCGCTTAAATTTGCTACAAAAGCTCATGGCGAGCAAAAAAGAAAGAGCGGTGAACCTTATATTACTCACCCCATTGCTGCCGCGGTTATTCTTGGGCAAATTTTCCCTGATACTGAAACCATTACCGCGACGTTACTCCACGATATCACCGAAGACACGGCTGTCACCCAAGAAGAATTGATCGCCGAGTTCGGCGAAGAAATCGCTACACTTGTTGATGGCGTCACCAAGCTTGGCAAAGTGCGATTGCTCAACAGCAAAGATGAATATTATGTCGAAAACCTGCGCAAAATGTTTATCGCCACGAGCCAAGACACACGAGTTATTCTAATTAAGCTTGCAGATCGTTTGCACAACATGCGAACCATCGAATTTTTAGCTAAAGAAAAACAAATCAAAATCGCCAGCGAGACTTTGGAAATGTACGCCCCAATTGCTGGCCGTCTCGGTATCGGAAAATGGAAAGATGAACTGGAAGACCTGTGTTTTAAAATTGTTCAACCTAAAGAATACGAGGCAACAAAAAACCTTCTTGAAAAAGAAGTTAGTGTTCGCGAAAAAAGCGTCAAAGAAACTCAAAAAGACTTATCAACAATTTTGCACTTAGAAGGCGTAAAATTCTTAGATATTTCTGGACGCGTCAAACGCATCTATTCTCTTTACAAAAAATTGCAAAAATACGAGGGCGATATTAGTAAAGTTGGTGTCCGAGGAGCTCAAATCCAGCAGGCACTGGCCAAGCAAGCGC
>CAYOVR010000003.1:0-16832 GCA_964407465.1 uncultured Candidatus Saccharibacteria bacterium | reverse complement strand
CTAAGTCGACTCCTGACTGCTACGCCGCACTCGGTATTGTCCATGAACATTTTCAACCCGTACCAGGACGCGTGAAAGACTTTATTGCTACTCCTAAACCAAACGGCTATCAAAGCATTCACACTTCCCTGTTCGATAAATCGGGTAAGGTTTTTGAAGTACAACTTCGTACTGATTTGATGGATGAAGAAGCAGAACGCGGTATTGCTGCTCACTGGTTTTATACCGAACAAGGCAAACGCGATACACTCGAACGACAAACATCGTTCTTTAAAGAACTTCACGCATGGCAAGAAGAAACCAATAATCCCGATGAGTTTTTGGAGAGCTTAAAGATCGACTTTTTCCAAGATCGTATTTTCGTTTTAACTCCGAAGGGTGACGTTAAGGATTTGCCAAAAGGCGCCAGCGTAATTGATTTCGCCTTCTCTGTTCATTCAGACCTTGGGTATTTCATGATGGGCGCTAAAATCAACGGTAAGATTGGCAGTATCTACGATGAACTTCATCAAGGACATGTTGTTGAGATTTTGAAAACCAAAAAACCTGCTACCATTTCACGAAAATGGCTAGAGGCTGCTAAGACTAGTAACGCGCGCAACAAAATCCGCGCTTACTTAACTGAGCACGACAAAGGTATTATCCAGCGCGTTCGAGAGCTTAAGCTCCAAGACTTCAAACTTCCTCGGTTCTTTCGAAAGAAATAAAAAAACCGCCTCAACGATATGTGAGGCGGTTTTTTTAATAAGCAATAGTGTGCTTAGTATAGTGAGGCTTATGATCTAGTAATTCTTCAGGACCAAACCAAACTGAAACTTCTGTTTCTGCTTCCTCAGGGCTACCAGAGGCATGCACTAAGTTGAAAATACCAATCTGCTTTTCATCAGCATGTTTGTACGATACGTGAGAGTAGTCACCTCGAATCGTTCCAGGTGCAGCAGACTTCGGTTCGGTTGAACCAACCATCTTTCTAACCAACTCGACAGCTTCAACCCCTTCAAGACAAATCGCAACGATTGGACCGGAAGATAACATTGCAACAGCCATATTTCTTACTGCTTCGCCTCTACGCTTAGCTAGCTCTTCGGTGTAATGTTTTTCTGCAAGCTCGCGACTAGACTGCAGCATTTTCAAACCAGCAATTTTCAGGCCAACACGTTCAAAGCGTTGAATAATCTCACCGATTAATCCACGATCTATTGTGTCAGGTTTTAAGAGAATTAAACTTCGTTCCATATTATTATTTCGCTATTATTATTTGTCAGAGATAACTGCGCTCTCGATAACGATTGGTTCAACTGGGCTACCATCAGTTGCGCCCATTTGTGGGACAATCTGGACAGCACCAATTTTGTCGACAACATCTAAGCCAACAACAACTTTACCGAAAATCGTGTAGTTCTTTGGAAGATCAACATCGCCTAGCATGATGAAGAACTGGCTGGTGTTAGTGTTTGGACCACGGTTAGCCATTGCGAGCACGCCTTTAGCGTAACCAGCTTTATAGCTAGCTGTGGAAGCGTTAAGCTCATCGGCAAATTCACCACCGAAAGCACTGAGTCCCCCGCTACCTGTTCCGGTTGGGTCGCCACCTTGAATTACAAAGTTCTTAGCAACGCGGTGGAAAGTCATACAGTCATAAAATTTTGCATTGGTGAGTCGTAAAAAGTTTTCAACGGTCTTTGGTGCATCTTTATCATAAAGCTCAACTTTGATTTCGCCAAAACCTTTGACATTCATAGTTACAAACTTGTTCTTCGTATCAACTTTAGCAGTATCTAAAATACTCTGATCAAAAGTACGTACACAATCTAACTTGTTTTCTTCTGTAGGCACGGTGTCCTCCGTCTTAGTGTTGTCTGCAACCTTAGCAGGTTCTTCAGCCTTATTGTTCATCTTGTAAAGACCCCAAGCTCCAACAACCACTAGAATAATAATTAAACTGACAACGATGTTTTTGTTTGACATATGTTAGGTGTTAATGTGTGCAGGTAGTGTATCATGTGGGAGCTGATCGTTCAAGCGAGCCCTGAAGTGGTATCTTAGCAGTGTGATGATGATAATTATCGCCACCGACGAAACCACAAAGACCGGAGTCGAGATTGTAACTTGCATACTAGCGTGAGGAAGCTGTGATAATTTTGAGCTCGCTGTTAAAACATATCCCAAAAGCCAACTGACCAACATCCCGAAACCGCCACCGACAATCGGCAGGCTTGTGAGGAAACCAAAAAGCATTGTTAGTGGAATAACTGGGAGCACGGCTACGTTCGCCAGTGGCGCCACAATGCTTAATGTGCCGAATTGAAGCAACAACAAAGGCAATGTAGCAACTGTCGCGGCTAATGTTGATATGACATAGGATTTTATACTTATGATGTCTGGAATCTTCTCGGTGAATAATTCAAACAGCGGTAAAACATAAACAAGACCCATCGTCGCTCAGAATGATAATTGAAACCCAGCATCCCAGTATAAAATTCTAGGGTTAACCAAGATCATCAATGAGCCAGCGCCAAGGAGGGCCGGAGTTATGGAGTAAAGCCTACCAGCGCTATATGATCCTAATAATAGACAACCCATAACTCCGGCCCGAACCACCGAACTTGATGCACCCGACAAAATAACAAACCCGATAATTATCAAAACAGAAATAATTAAGCTCGCTCGCCTCCCCACGAAGCGCGATAGCTTCTCCAAAGCCACCACAATAATACTGATGTTGTAGCCCGAGACCGCAATAATGTGACTAATCCCCGTGACACGAAACGTTTCAAGGACATCTGCGGGCAGAGTTTTGCGTGCCCCGATCAAAATACCTAAAAGCAAACTTTGTTTTGGCTCTGGAACGAACTGAGCCAAGCGCTCGGCAAAATAATACTTAAATCGAAAGAGCATTTCCTGCGCCACACTGGCTTCATGGTTTTTGAGGATGATAATTTTTGGGCGATACATGAGTCCGTACGTGTTGTATCGTTCTAAATATTTTCTGTAATCAAAATCCTCTGATGATTTGGCTTCTGTAATCTTCCCTGTGACTAGTAATCGGTCGCCATAAAAATATTCAGCGTAAGGCGTAGTGGTGATTAAGATATTTTGCTTTGCGCCATCTGGCCTAACTGTGAGCAACTGCTTATCAATTCGCTTGTCGACATCAGAAACTATTACTCCTTCAAACTTTTGTTTCGCCAGTAACAAACTTGCAAACTCATTGCTTTCATAGCTACTATTAATTCGCATAACTCCTAGCGATGCGCAAAGCAAAAGAACCGGCAACAAAACAAACACTGTGCGGAAAGACAGCAACAACAAAAACAGAGCAACTGCAATTCCACAGTACGCCCAAAAGTTGTCTGTATATGTGTAAGATCCAGCAAACACACCCGCACTAAACCCTAAACACCCAATTACAAAAACTCGGCTTTTGGTGAGTCGCATTAAAATAACCTCGCTTTAATAGCGAGGTTATTTTACAGAACCAAAGATCAAATTAACTTAAAGTTTTTATCAATTCTTCCTCGGAACATTCCACCTGCTCACGGGTTTGCATATTCTTGAGCTTCACTACACCCTTAGCTTGTTCATCGGTTCCAATGACAATCGCGTAAGGAATTTGCTTGGTCTCTGCGTACTTGAACTGCTTATCAAGTTTTACCGGTTCATAATAGAGCTCAACCGCGATGCCTTGCGCACGAAGCTTTGTCGCCAGCGTGCTGTATTCATCCTGAAGTGCTTCATCAAAGTTGATAATCAAAGCTTTTACAACTGACGCTGTGCTAGCTTCACCTTTTTCTGCTAAAGCATCAAACAAGCGATCAACGCCAATACTACCACCAACTGCAGGTAAAGATTTCTCAGAAAATTGGTCTACCAAGCTATCGTATCGTCCCCCACTACAAACACTGCCGAACTCCGGCATACTTGGAATGACAATTTCAAACACAGTGCTGGTGTAATAATCTAAACCACGAGCGATTGATGGATCGATAACTATATTCGCTTCACTAATTCCTAACTTGATAATATCGGTGCGCAACTTTTCTAACTGCTCAGAGTATTGCAATTTCGCACTGCCGTCCATAATTTGTTTAGCGGTTGCAATATTATCAGCGCTTACACCTTTGCTTTCAAGTTCAGCGGTAACGCCATCAAGACCAATCTTGTCGAACTTATCTATAGAGCGAATAATGTCCGAAGCGCTGTCGCCAAAGACTTCAAAGTTACGTCGATCGTTCAAACGAATCTTATAATCAGATAAGCCAACGGCTTCAAGTGCTTTCGCTGAACAAGCAATCACTTCAGCATCAGATAAAGCTGCGGTGATTCCAACAACATCAATATCACATTGATAGAACTCGCGGAAGCGTCCTTTCTGAGGATTATCAGCTCGCCACACTGGCGCAATCTGATAACGCTTGAATGGATAAACTAAGCGTCCTTGATTCTCCGCGATGTATCGCGCAAGAGGCACGGTTAAATCGTATCGCATGGCGACATCACGATCACCATTATCTTTGAAACTGTAAACTAACTTTTCATCTTCGCCATACTTACCCATCAAGATCTCTTTGTACTCAAGCACGGGTGTGGCCATAGGTAAAAACCCAAAGCTTTCAAAAACGTTCTGGATTTTTCCAAACCAGGCTTGTCGGGCGATTTGCTTTTCTGGCCCAAAATCGCGGAAGCCTTTTAAAGTTCGTGGTTCAATTTTAGTCATAGATTTCCTTTCGTATATCATACCATTTAATGATTGTTCTCAGTAGCTAAGCAAACAAAAAAACCTCTCTGCAGAGGCTTTGGGAGTTTTAGTAACAACACAAAGAACCTCTACGAGAGAGGCTGGGTATGAACGAGAATTTGTGCGAACTGATTTTTCATACAGGTATTATAGCATATTTTGATGGTTTGCGCAAATAAATACGGCCAGTGGTTGGGTAACCACTGGCCGGCCTTCTGTCGTCGATCGAAAAATCATGCTGGGCGTGCCGCTCAAAAACTAACAATGACTGAATATGAGCATGAGCAACACAACCACGATCACCCCCAAAAGAACGATCATTCCAGGGGTAAAGATTTTGACATTTTCCTTCCTGTCACTCATCAGTAGCCTCCTTGATGCCTGTCCGCCGCTTTACAGTTCGTTGCCGGATGAACACTTGTTGATCACCGGCAAGAATACCCAGGCGATCAATGCGAATATCAAAAATATGCGAATAGCAACGACGACAACCTCAGCCATGTCGAGTCTTCGCATACCCCGAACCAATCTCTGATACCGGTCGTCTTGCATCACCACTCCTTACGACAGTTCTTCGACATCCAACAATAGCACGAAACGACCGACTAATCAAGGACGATCTCGTACTGCTTGTGCTTGCTTAAATGACCCTTGAGCAAAGTTACCCGCCATCGCTCAGTATCAAAATGTTTTATCAACGCTTTTCGCACAGCAACATTAGCCTTCCCTCCAACTGGTACCTCACTAACGTAGACATGCAAAACCCCCGCATCGTCTTCCAGAATGCGGGGTTGTTTGGATTTCGGATGGACCACGACCTTAACTATCATCCGTATTACTTTGTGACTGGCTGTTGAACTTCCAAAGGAACTTCATCGGCAAGTGGTGAACCTTGTTTGACGCAACCCGCGGCGAGAAGCGACAAACCAAGTAACGACAAAACTAGTGTGTATTTCATAGGTGTATATTTCTACTCTTAGTATATGACTCTGGATTTAAAAATCAATCCCCCGCTGTGCAAGCACGCCATCGTAATAAGGATGCTTAACTAATTTCATGTCCGTAACTAAATCACAAGCTTTGACAATAGTTTTGCGTTTCTCGTGACCAGTAATAACCAAGTGAGTCATCTCAGGTTTGATGGCGATGAGATCGAGGATATCTTGTTCGTTGAGTAAGTCCAGTTCTACAGCAGAAAGGATCTCGTCTAAGATGACAACTTGATATTCGTCTTTGAGTAAAATGTTTCGCGCCATCTCTAAACCATTTAAGGCCTCGCGTTGATGAGCGTCGCGCTGTTTACGATCACCTAAAATCCCGACAAAGCCTTGGCCGACTTGGTCAGTCACAATTTGACCCATATGTTTTGGGATTTTGATGTCATTGAAAAATTCAATCTCACTTGAGAGTGGCCACTCACCCGATTCTCGCGTCTCTTTTTTCTTAGCTTTGACGAACTGCAAAATGTAAACGTTTAAACCAGCACCACTGGCACGTGCGGCAAGCCCCATAGCAGCTGTGGTCTTGCCTTTACCATCACCGATATGACAAATCACCAATCCTTTTTTGGGGATGACAGCATCAGTTGTTTTCTTTTTGTAAGGCATGGACAAATCGGGTTATTTTCCTTATACTATCATATCGGACTCAGACGATGGAAGGCGCAAGGAGGAAACCATGGATCCCAGTGACGGAGCACAAATGATGTCGCAAATGTCAGACGACATCGAACTTGGCATGAGAGTAACGAGAAGGACGCTTTGTGATCTGCTGAACGAGTCGATAGAACTCTTCAACAAGACCAAAGGCTTCCCTCTGTCGGACGAGCACACTCAGCTAGTGATTGCCATCATGGAAGCCGAGAAAGTTGTCATCAAAAACGACGACACGCATCTCGACCCCATGTTCGCTGTGCTGGGAGATCTCCGAGCGAAGTTCAAGGCGTGTGCGAAGGCTTTGAACCAGCAGACAACGCCATGATCAGAACGAGATCCCAACGCACCCCGCGCGGAGAGCAACCAGCTCTCCCCGCGGATTTTTTTATGTTTATAAATAAAATACTGTCTCAAAAAGCAAAGGTTAAAGCCCCATACTTTTCTCAATCAGTATTTTACTTATTACTCTTGTTAAGCTAATTTCTCCAAATTAACTAGCCGCATTTGCTATAGCCGCAGGCGGGGCAGTTCATGCAGCCTTCAGCCATGATCAACATATTAGAGCATGACGGACAAACCGGTGCGTTTCCTAAATTAGCAATCGATAGCTTGGAAGCTTTTTTCTGGAACATACCATCTGAAGTTTCAGCAACAGTAGTGACTATAACTTTTTCAGCAACTCCCTCACCTTCATAATCCATCGCTGCAGCTGCAGCTTTATCTTCTTGTTTGGTTCGTGGGAGTTGTAATTGCTGCTCGCCACGCTTCAAATGCTTCTCTAAAACTTTTCCAATAGCATCCGGCAAGGAATGAATGACTTCTCCATCAGCAAACGACACATCTGGACCACGAATACCTTTGAGCTGGCTTAAGACTTCTTCAATAGCAATGTTTGAACGAAGGGCCAAGCTAATCATGCGCGTAATAGCTTCGGTCTGAGCAGAGAAGAATCCACCAGCTTTACCTAATGAAGCAAAGACTTCAAATGGACCATGCTCATCTTCATTAATAGTCACATACAAATGACCGTAAGCTGTATTCAACTTGTAAGTGGAACCATGCATAACTTGTGGACGTTCACGAGCAATAATCTTGAACTGGATGTTTCCACCGGTAACAGACATAACCTCTGGGGCTTGTTCGCTAACTTGAATCTGCTTAGCTTCAGCCATCGCTGTCATTTGTTCTTGAACGTCCTTACCAAGCTTCTTGCTGTCTGTGGCAAGAATTTGTTCATCACGACTACCATCACGATAGATCGTTCCACCCTTACAACCAAGTTCGTACATCATCTCATAAAGTTTGGCGGTTTGTTCGATCGTGTAATTTTCTGGAGCATTAACTGTTTTGGAAATAGCCGAATCGGTCCAGCGTTGAACTGCAGCTTGAACTCGAACATGCTCTTCAGGAGTTAGAGTCATAGCTGTAACGAAGTATTCTGGAAGTTCCTGACCAGGATTTGCATCAAGCCATTCTTGAGCGATCTTAATTTTTTCTTCGTGTACGCCTAAACGTGATTTTCTAAAATACGTCCACGAGAAGAACGGTTCAATACCAGTTGAAGTTCCAACCATAGTTCCAATCGTTCCGGTTGGAGCTTGAGTCATAATCGTCACATTGCGAATACCATACTTTGCGACTAAATCGCGAATATAGTTTGGCATGTTCTTCATGTAGCCACTCTGCAAAAACTTTTCGGCATCGAACTGAGAGAACGCACCTTTCTCACGAGCTAGCTCAATGCTGGTTTCGTAAGATGTAACGGCGATGAACTGATAGAGCTTGTCGATAAATGAAACGGCTTCAGGACTACCATAGCGCAAGCCTAAACGAATAAGCATTTCGGCAAGTCCAATTGTTCCCATACCAACACGACGCTCAGACATCTGTTGCTTGTAGTTTTCATCAAAGAAATAAGGGGTTGCGTCTATAACGTTATCCTGGAAACGAACAGCGTACTGAACTGTAGTCTTAAGTTTGTTCCAATCAACTTCTTTTTGATCAGCGATTAAATGCTTAGCCAGGTTAACGTGGCCAAGATTACAAACTCCCCAAGCTGGAAGTGGCTGTTCACCACATGGGTTGGTACATGGTAAATCTGCGTAATACCAAGAGTTAGAATAATGATTCGCGCGATCGATAAAATACATTCCTGGCTCTGCGGAAGTCCAAGCTGATTCAATAATACTGTTCCAAATCTCTTTAGCCTTTACTGTTTTGTGCTTGATAACATTACCACCAAGCTTTTTCCAAGTAGTCATGTTCCCATCCCACTTTTCAGCGTACTGTGGGTCGGCTGGATCTGGAAAAATTAAATCCCAATCGGCATCGGCTTTAACCGCGGCCATAAAATCATCGGTAATACCAACGGAGATGTTAGCATTGGTAATACGACCAGCTTCGCGCTTAGAATTGATGAAATCTAAAACATCTGGATGCCAGGCGTTTAAAATAAGCATCAAAGCGCCGCGACGGCTACCACCCTGTTCAATTAAACCAGTGACAACGCTATACAAAGACGCCCATGACACGGCACCAGAGCTACGACCATTCACGCCTTTCACATAAGCGTAGCGTGGACGAAGCGTCGAAACGTTAATACCTACACCGCCGCCACGTGACATGATCTCAGCCATTTGGCTTAAAGTTTCAAAAATACCACCACGGCTATCTTTTGGATTCGGGATAACGTAACAATTATAAAAAGTTAGATTCTGACCAGTTCCAGCACCAGTAAAAATACGACCGGCTGGGACGTACTGCCAATCGTCCATCAACCTGCGGAACTTTCCTTCCCATTCGTGCTGGAGCTCAGGAGTTTTTTCAACGCTAGCGATATGAGTAGCGATACGTTCAAACATCTGTTCTGGTACAGTTTCAAGTGGCTTATCAACATGCTCAATAGCATGGATTTCAGAAGTGCCATCACGAAGCTGAACCGTAACTTTCTTCTCGACTTCATTGATTTCGGTTAAAGCTCCAATCTCACGCTGACCAGTTTTTAAATTAACGCAAACCACGACCTTGTCTCCAATTGCAAGAGTCTCTTTCTTAGCATCCTTAATAGCGTATCGATCTAAAAAGATTTTTTCACCTAATTCCGATAGGGCGTTGGTCGTTCTGGTTTGTAAGTTTTCGTTGTTCATATCGTTTTTGTTTGTTACTTTATAATTTCTGCAGTTCGAGCTTGAATTCCTCGACGTCTTCGAATGCGCGGTAGACGCAAGCAAAGCGGATATATGCGACTTTGTCAGTTTTCTTAATCTGCTTCATGACGATGTCCCCAATCTCACGACTAGTAATACAGTTGTCACGGGCTTTCTTTTGAATATCCTGCTCAACACTTGAAACTATCTTTCTGATGGCTGCTGAGTCGTATTCTAGCTTCTCAAAGGGCTTTCTGATGCCGGCCTCGAGCTTGTCTCGGATATAGGCCTGCTTCGTACCGTCCCGCTTAATTACGCTCAAACCAAGAATTTCGATTTCCTCGTAAGTAGAGAAACGAAAACCGCATTTATCGCACTCGCGTCTGCGGCGTATGGCGTTTCCCTCTTCCGTAGGCCTCGAATCTAAAACTTTAGTATCGCTGGTACTACAATTAGGGCAATTCATCTTATTTAAGTGGTTTTTATTTCTGATCGGTTCGACACTATATCTAGTGTCTAACGCCTAATCAGCATACCACATCTAGTGAATCAAGGAAAAATCAATAAAACCTTAAGATTCGATGACTATCCCAAAGCTTATCCACATAAAAAGAAAAGCCGGCCCGTCCTCGCAAGGACAGGCCGACAGGACACCGCAGCACTCCGACTACATAAGCTCGAAGTGTTTGGCAAGATCAGCCTCGAGTGTGGCCAGAGAAGCCAAGAGGTCTTCCGAGCCTGACCAACCTCGAGAGCGAGCGATCGCGTCGAGGTTCTCCCTTAGCCAACCCATAAACCGCGCCGGGGTAGCGTAGGTCAGGGACTGACAGGCGTCGTAGATCTCAGCGGGGACAGCGAGAGCCATCCCGTCAGGGTTCTTGATGCCACTAGGGATTTCCGGCAGAGCTTTTGCCGGCACGATCCAGATGTTGAGACTACTTGGCTCAACCTTGAGCAAACCGTCCCGATACACCACGGTCACGGGGACCGTTGCTGTTGATTGCTGTTGTTGCATGGAGCCTCCTTGTAGGACATACTGTATCACCAATTCTCTTCAATATCAAACAAACAAAAAGCCGCCCAAGAAAGGGCGGCTGTGAAAATCTATTTTATCTTCTTGCGAATGAAAGCTGGAATATCGAGCTCGTCGTCGCTGTTCATGTCGTCAGCTTGCTGAGGAACAGGATCAACTGGCTTTGGGCTAAATAACGGCTTGCGGACTTCAACCACAGGAGGCTCGATTGGAGCTGATGGCATTGGTTTTCGTGGCTCTTCTACGGGCAGATTCATAACCGGAGAACTAACACGGCGGTTTGATTCATCAAAACCTGTAGCAATAACGGTAATGCGAACTTCTTCGCCCATTTCTTCATCGATAACGGCACCGAATTTAACTTTGGCTTCAGGGTCGATAGATTTGGTAATGACTCTAGCGGCAGCATCAATTTCAAACATGCCAAGTTCGGAACCACCAGTGATGTTGAACAGCACGCCTTTCGCGCCATCGATGTTCATTTCAAGCAAAGGAGAATTGATAGCAGCGCGAGCAGCTTCTTCAGCACGGTTTTCACCACTAGCCCGACCAATACCCATAAGGGCTGTACCGGCATCTTGCATTATAGTACGAACGTCAGCGAAGTCAGCGTTAACGATACCATGTGTAGTAATTAAATCGGAAATACCAGAGATACCCTGACGCAACACTTCATCAACTGTTTTGAAAGCATCAACCAAAGAAGTTTTCTTGTCGATGATCTGTAAAATGCGATCGTTGTGAATGGAGATGATCGCGTCAACTTTATCTTTTAAGTTATCGTAACCAGCTTCAGCTGTTTCTTTACGCTTACTACCTTCAAAAGTGAAAGGCTTAGTAACAACAGCGATTGTTAAAATACCACGAGTTTTAGCAAGCTCGGCAACAATTGGCGCAGCACCAGTACCAGTTCCCCCACCTAAACCACATGTAATGAAAACCATGTCGGCGTTAGAAAGAACTTCTTCAATTTCTTCTTGGCTTTCTTCAGCGGCCTGGCGTCCTAGCTCTGGATCCATCCCACTACCAAGACCTTTAGTAATGCCTTTACCAATATGGACTTTCTTGTCAGCACTATTATTATGAAGGGCTTGCGCGTCTGTATTAACGGCAATAAACTCAACGCCACGAATACCCAATTCGCTCATGCGATTGACGGCGTTGGTACCGGATCCACCGATTCCCAAAACTTTTATTCGAGCAAAGGTTTCAATTTTTGGCTTAACTTCCATAGGATTCTTTTTCATCGAAAATACTATACGTTAACGGTTTCGGTTTACTCTCTTTCTGCCAAAAGTATAGATGTTTTGACAGGTCTTTTTTGATACTACCACGGTTTACCGCATCACGGCAACAGTACCGAATTGCTTTATATCATTGCAGTTTTTTAGCTTAACGCACCTCTACCACGCAGTCAAGTTTTCCTCAGAATTACGGCAAAAATGACTTAAAAATTTTCTTGAGCTTGTTTACACTCTGATTATCAAACAAGTTCGAAACATTATTCAGCAACGCCCCGCCTGGCATTGGCGACGAGTACTTACTCCCCCACAAAACCAAACCAGAGACCGTCGCGAAGCTGGGATCAGTCGCATCATCAATAATACTGTTAAGGTTTTGCACGCTACCCAATTGCACAGGTAAGCGCAATTGCTTCTTCGCAAATTCCACAATACCTAACATGTGACTTCCGCCACCGGTTAAAACAACACCAGCTGGTAGCTTTCCATCGCGTTCAATCTTCTTCAGTTCCTTCAAAACATAATCAAAAATTTCTTCCAGACGCGCTTCCATAATTTCCACAACTTGCTGACGAGGAATACGTTCTTGTTCGTCGACATCAATTTCAGCTAAATTTATTTCAGCATGGCGATCAACTTGATTTGCCATAGCATGACCGTACTGAAGTTTCACTTTTTCCGCAGTGTCGACGGTACATCGAAGTCCAATAGCAATATCATTTGTGACGTGCATGCCACCAACTGGAATAATCGCGGCATGAAGCAAATTGTTTTCTTCGTAGACAGCAAGGCTAGTAGTGCCAGCACCGAGATCTACCACAACCACACCAAGTTCCTTTTGCCGTTTGTTGAGCACTGCTTGAGCACAAGCTAAGGGAGCCAAAACAAGCTCATCAATTTCCACACCAGCTTGAGCAATTGCCTTGGTTAAGTTCTTCAAGTACGGCAGACCACCATGAATGATCAGAGTTTCGACTTCAAGACGAATCCCCGTCATACCTAAAGGATCTTTAATCCCAGCTTGGCCATCTAACGTAAAGTTTTTTGGAATAACGTGAATGACTTCACGGTTTGGTGGCATCGAGATAGCCTGAGAAGCATCGACCACACGGACGATATCGTTCTCAGTAATTTCACCATCTGCTTTTGACACAGCGATCACGCCTTTTGATTCAATCGCGGTGATATGATTACCCCCAACTGAAATATTGGCACGATTAACTGGCACACCGGTCATACGTTCAACTTTTTCTAAAGCATGTGAGATGCTTGAGACAGCTTCTTCAATATCAACGATAACGCCTTTGCGCATACCGCTAGCCGTTACGCTACTTGACCCAACGACGCGCAGTTCGCCGGTCTCGTCGACCTTAGCTTGAATTGCGCGTACGTTCTGGGTTCCTATATCTAATCCAACTATGTATTGTTCTTTTGCCATTTTGTGTTTGCGGAAAGGCAGATGCCTTAAGTAAGTTTTTCTTTTAATATGCGGGCAAGCTCTGCACCATCTGCGTTTGGCAGAGAGGCTTTTAGCTTTCCCATTGCTTGACCAAAATCTTTAGTAGTAAATCCACCGTCTGCGATGACTTTCTCAACTGCGCTAGAAATTTCCTGTTCCGATGGACCTGCAGGTAAATATTCTGAAAGAATCGTGCTTTCCTGTTCTTCTTTCTCAGCCAGCTCAGTACGACCACCAGTTTTAAACGCTTCGGCCGCTTCTTTGCGACGCTTCACTTCGGAACGAATCAAAGCAGTAACCTGATCATCTGTCAGATCTTTCATCTGCGCGATATGCTCGTTTTGTAAACGAGTTTTTAAAGCACGGAGGACGCCCGTTCGAATGGCATCACGACTTTTTAGACTAGCAGTAAGATCCTGCTCAATTGATTCTAAAGTTACCATTAGCGCTTAAAGTTAGTTGTTTTCTTGATCGGTTTGCCGAGCTTCTTAAGTTCATCACGAACTTCTTTCATTTCAGAACGACGTTGGGCTGCACTACGGAGAAGGTTACGACTTTTACCCGGTTCAAAGAATCGGGTTTTACGAGCACGAATCAAAACGCCGCTTTGTTGGACTTTGCGGTTAAAACGACGGAGTAGGTTTTCAAATGATTCATTATCTTTTCGTTTGACTTCAACCATTACTATCACCTCTTTCTCTGTAGGTATTCCGAAATGATGCTCATAGCTGTAGCACAGCCGATTCGGTGTTATACGAAAAGTAGAGGGGACCAAATACTTTTCTTAACAACACGCGAATCGTCTGTACCTAAAAGGTACAGATTTGAAAACAAGCGCTTATTGCTCACACAGTTAGGATAAAGAGTGGGTGTGAGACTTTCAGAATTCGTAATAACTATACTATATTTAGGCCTTTGGGTCAAACTAAACAAAACAGCGCTTTTCTTAAGAAAAGCGCTGTTTGAAATATTTTTAGACTACTCTGCCAACTGTTTTCCGCCGAGCAAGTGAAGATGCATATGTTTAACCATCTGGCCACCTTCTTTACCAACGTTGAAAATCAATTTATATCCACTATCGGCGACACCATGCTGCTTAGCCATCTGTTGAGCAAGTAAAATCATCCGACCCATCAAGGCTTCTTGGTCTGGCTTTACATCATTTACTGAAGGAATATGGTCTTTTGGTAAAACTAACAAATGCACAGGAGCTTTTAGAAAAATATCCTTTAATACAATAAGCTCATCGTTCTCAGTGACAATATCGCCGCTTATTGAATGGTTGGCAATGTTACAGAATACGCAGTCATCAACGTTCATAGTTTTGTTTAAATTATTTTCCGAGACGCTTTTTAACTTCTATAACTATCTTATCATACGAAAAGACTTCTTGCATGCCCGATTTAACATCACGGAGGATAACCATTTCATCCATAGCTTCTTTTTGACCCATAATTAAAGCAATAGGAGCTTTGTAGTTTTCGGCTTGCTTGAGCTGATTCTTCACCCCAGAATCTCCAAAATGATCATAAACAGATACGTGAGCGGTTAGTAAATCCTGGAATAAACGCAAACTTTTCTTCGCTGCAAGCTCTCCCAAAGGCACAAGGAAAACTTCGGTACTGTATTCTTGAATGATTTCAATGCCTGACGATTCCATAGCTTCATATATTGTCGAAAGATCGGCACAGAAACCAAAGCTAGAAGCAGCCTTACTGGTAAACTGAGCTAAGACAGCATCGTGATAGGCCCCTTCTCCAACAACAACCATGGTCTCCCCTTTTTTGTACTTCACGACGAAGTTAGTTTTACTCGCGCCTTCACTACCAACGTAATAAGGATTAAGCTGGTATGGAACTTGCAATTCATCAAGAGCTTCGAGAACATTTGTAAAATGTTTGTGAGTATTTTGATCAAGGTAATCTAAGATTGTAGGAGCTTCGGCCACGACTTCAACACAGTCTTCGTTGGAGCAACGTAATACGTTAAACGGACGATTACCAATCTCTTCATTACAATTATCGCATAAAGAAAATTTCTTAGTCTTCAAGTAATCAGCCAGAATACTTTGATAAGTTTTTTGGCACTCTTCACCACCGATCATATTAATCTCAAGTGAGATATCTTCAAGTCCAAGACTGTTAAGCAAGTGCCAAACCGCGCCCATGACCTGAGCTTCTGCTAAATGACTGAATGTCCCAAAAACCTCAAAACCAAATTGATAGCGAGACTCCACTCCGCCAGGAATCGCTTGCATCACATTACCCATGTATAACCACTTATAGACGCGAGGTTCTTCGTAGAGCTTGCTCGACGCGTAAGCATGCAACACAGAAGGTAAAAGCGATGAGCGGAGCTGTACCGTGGTGTCTTCGACTAAGTTAATAGTTACTGCGGCTTTTGAAACTTCGGGAACCACAGAACCATATCGTTCATAGACTTTAGATTCTTCAACTATCGGCAGTTCAACACGACTAAAACCATAAACGCGAGCAGTTTTCTGAATGCGCTTTAAAATAGTGGCCCAAAGTGGATTAGTGTCGGGCAAAACATACTTGTTGCCTATAATCGGATGATTTTTGGAGGCAGCAAGCGCTGGATTCTTTTTTGGTCTTCCCATGGTGGTGCGAAAATAACTAACGATTACAGAATTACGATTGAGGATAAGAAGCTTTTTCTGAAAAACCAAAACTGGTAATTGGAAACACGCGGACCCAAACTTTACCGATGATGTCTTCTTCCGGCAAAATTCCCCAGACACGAGAATCAGAACTGGCTAAACGATTATCACCTAAAACATAGTACTGATCGCTGCCAAGGGTTACTGGATCGTTGGAGCCGAAAGTAATCCCGTCATTAGGCAGATACTCTTCCTCAAGTTTCAAACCAGTGGGATTTGCCTCGTTATAAATATATACGGAGCCTTGATCGACTTTAATCGTTTCTCCAGGCAAACCAATAATACGCTTAATGAAGTACTGGGAAGGATCTTTTGGATATCTTAAGACTATAACTTCGCCACGATCCGGCTCATTAGAACGATACGAAATTTTATCTATAATTAAATATTCACGATTGTGGAAATTAGGGACCATTGATGACCCAGAAACAATAAATGGCTCAGCAACAAAAATTCGAAGTGGTACAATAATGGCCAAAGCGATAATAAAAACTCTCACTAATTCCCAAATGAATGAACCAATGGTTTGGGCGGTCTGTTCACCCTCTTGTTCCCATTTTGTTTCTTTGTTTTCTTCCACGAAGCCTCCTCAATGAAGGTAAATTAAAATTAACGTTGTGCTTGTATTGTAAAGACTCTGGCAGGTTTGTAAAGCGGTCCAGCAAATAGCTAATATTTCATCTATCTTTGGTGGATCCAAGAGGATTCGAACCTCTGACCTTTCGAATGTGAATCGAACGCTCTATTAATTGACGATGCGGTAAACCGCCCGTCAAACGTAAATTTAAGCGAAGCTCAAATTTACTTCCTAAAGACCTAAAGGGCAAACCTTTGGTGGTCGTATCTGGACTCGAACCAGAGACCTTTCCGATGTGAACGG
>CAYOVR010000002.1:0-25587 GCA_964407465.1 uncultured Candidatus Saccharibacteria bacterium | reverse complement strand
CTAAAGAGCGCAAAGCTGAACAACAAGCAAAACGTGAAGCATGGGTACTTGCTCAGGCTAATATGTTGATTGATAAACCACTTTCCCGACTTAACGATGATGAAAAAGCTCTTCTTAAAGAAGCTAAAATTCTTTAAATCATACCTTCCCAGGTAGCTCAGTCGGCAAGAGCTGCGAGCTGTTAACTCGCCGGTCGTTGGTTCGAGTCCAACCCTGGGAGCTATGGATTATACTTATGACCCTAATCATGGGTTCTATTATTCAACAGATGATTTTGACACAACACCAGCAATCACCGACTTTGAACCATATTGTTTTAGCGCCCTATTTCGCGTAATACCTAAAACAACTATATTTAAATTCTATAGCCAAATTGAAGCTAATGCTTCTTATATGGAATGGTTAAGAAGTGTCTGAATCTCCATTTGTATTTAGCATCGATCAAGCATTTGATATCAAAGATCGCGGAGTAGTAATAACGGGAGATGTTATATCTGGTGTTGTAGAACTTCTTGACGAAATTACTTTAAGAGGCCCAGGATGTACTCCAAATAAAACGGTTACAGTTACAGGCATAGAACGTATGGGGATGAGAACAACTCCTCTTGGTCTTCTTCTTAGAGAAGTCAAAACCAAAGAAGAAATACTCGAATACGGATTAGCAGTAGAAAAAGATCTTAGCCCTAAAATTATCCAGGAAATATTAGGACGCAAAGATGACAAAACGCAGAAAACTTGATCTTGGTAGCAATGTCTCAAATATGAGATTGCCGGAAATTTATCCGACTACTAATATTCGACTTTTTGACATTTCTAGAATTGCAGTAAGATATTCTTTAGGCGCACGTGATGCACAACGCACAATGCCTAAAGCTATCAGAGATGATTATGATATACTTTCTGCACCTCTAACTCTTCAACCATATATGAGTACTCCTTCAGAAGGAGTTACAAAAAGTTATATCAAAACTCATATATTAGGTTATTTCCACAAGCCAGGACCTGCCTGTGGATCTACTTATACTGAATATGACCCGCAAGATGATAAAAGATTAGCCGTTTGGTTTCGAGTTCCTGTTAATATACAAGGAATTTATTTGGGATTAATTAGTGTTCTAGATGGTGTTTATCATCGTTTAGATAATAAATTTACGCCTATTGAAGGTCATAATCTTGGTAAATATCTCATTTGGCCAATCGATAATGAATGGCGCCATAAGATCGTATTAGCAGATTCTCGAGATGTTATATGAAAAGAACGCCAGATCAAATATTAGATGATATTAACTATTTGATAGATAATGACATTGTATTTGATTTAATGTGGGAAGTTATTAACGACTGTATAGATTCTATGGAATTAGCCGTCAATAGTCTAGTAGCTCCTTATGAAGATAAGACTTTTACAGCTGTAGAAATCAAAGAACTCGTTATTACCGTAAAAAATTATATGAGTACTAATTATGGTGAATAACTGCTTGTCCATGATTATATTATGACCTATAGGAACTAAAACTAAGAAAAATTTTAGAGTGGATTCTGAGTTTATCTGGCCATTGGGGTGTAGCATAAACGGTAAATGCCTTGGTCTTATATACCAAAGATAGTGGGTTCAATTCCCATCACCCCTACTACTTCAATTTATGCTAAAAAGGAATATAAAATGGTAAACCACGATAGAGCATTAAATATAGCTTGTACGGGATTAGAACTCATAAATCTAGCTTTAGAAGCAGATACTTTAACACATGAATCTGATGAAATTACTGTAGCTCAATATGAACGTCGACTTGATCAAGTAGTCAAAGCTAGAGAATGGCTAGAAAAGATTCAAAGTCAAATCACTATTATTGAGCATTACACAGCTCCACCACTTGAAGACTAAATATTATGGATAAAGTATATTTAATAGAATATGGTGAATATAGTCTTTATCAGATTATAGATGTCTATGCTACAAGAGAACTAGCAGAACAATTTTGCAATGAAATGAATGAAGGTATTGGAGAAAATAGTTATGGTTATAAAATTAAAGAAGTAGACTTAGTCACTTCTGTTCCTGTTATAAAAAAACGATTATGCATTAATGCCAATTTTGATGAATATGGCAATATTGTAGGTGAAGTAAAAGAATCTTATTCTAACCATCATCCTGGCGATTATGTATATAATCGTGAAGAATGTGATTTTTTCTTATATGAAAGATCATATAAAAAACTACCTACATATAGTTTTTCTCTGTGTGATTACAACTATGAACGAGCACGTAAAGTCTTTTCAGAACAACAAGCAAAGCTTAAAGCAGATATAGACAATGGAGTACGTCCACAACGAACTTGATGGAGTAATATAATGGCTGAACAAGTAATGTCATCTAAGAAAAAGTACCAAGACGGAAAGCATTACAAGCATCAGAAATCATCTTCTGGTACGTCTGGTTCCAAGAAAAAGAATGTACTTCATTTTACTCAGCCATGTATTCATCGCATCCCAACTTTAGTTATGGATGCTGGTAGTGGCAAGAAGCGATTTGTGCCGCCGGATAGCTGATGAGTGATCTTCTTAGTGTTGTTAAGAAAGTAAGTTTGGACGACTTTCATACAGAACTTAGTCGTACTGAAGAAATCTTAATGAACAAACTTATTGCAAAATCTATGGGACACGACTCCCGTGGATCTTATGCAATGTTGGCAATGGCCCGAGTTAAAGGTTCATTTGTTTGGGGAAAAAACAAGATTCATAGACCAGCAAATACTGTTTCAAAAGACTATCCTGCTATTTCTGGTATGCATGCTGAGCTTGATCTTTGGCGCCAAACAAGTAGCCTTGAAGGATGTACAGTATTTGTTGGGGGCAATAATATAGGGAGTCGTAACCCTATGCCTAATACTTGTCCTTGTCTTTATTGTCTTACACTTCTATATGAAGCTGGTGTTCAAACGATTATCTTTAGAAGGTGGGGAGAGTCTGTCAAAGTACAGATGAACCAAATTCCGATTAAGGATATTCTTGCAGAATGTTAGCTTTTCTTGTATATGTTTTAATAGCTGGTTATGTATATCATTTTATGTATGCTTATATAGGATACATAGATTCTGCCTGGCTTAAAGTATCTATATCTATCTTATGGCCATTGCTAGCTATAGGCTATCTTGTCTTCGCTGTTGTTCTTTGTGGTTATTATATCAAAAATAAAACCACAAGTATCAAGAAGGATTTAACTTGAACAATAAAAGTGTACCCACCTATGATATGGTTCATCGTTATGTTGATGAACATTCTAAAGAGTATTTAGCTCAGGTATCACAAACTCTTACCCTTGTGTCCGAAGACATTAAGGCTAAAGTTACTCCAAGAAATGTTCTTACCTTTTTTCACCATGGCTATCCAATCTTGAGCTTTAGCCTTCCAGTAGATGATGATAATACGTACTTAGGAACAATGTTCCAAGCTGTAGCAGTAACATGTCTCACTACTGGACTTCGTGAATACACTTTGGTATTGAATCCTATTTCAGAAGACGAAAAATTACATGAAGGTCTGCTTTGTATTTCTTCTTGTGATATTGGTATCATTATTGAGTACACAAACTATAGACTTAATGAAGAAACCAATAAGGTTGACTGGAAGGTGGAAGCTCCTTCAGAGAGTCTTTATAAAGAGTTAATCACTAACACATACCATGCTTTTATGGCAGTGCTTCCATTCGGTCATTTTATTAAATCTTCTGTACATGGATCTCAGGTAGTTAAACTTCTTGAAGGTAAATTAGCATCATTGGGTTTGGAAATGCATCCACACAATATTCCCTTGCTGGATGTTAACCAGAACAGTCTAATGTTTGGTAAACTTATTGCAAACCAACGACAAAAAGACAAGGCTGCAACGACACAGTGAAATTAAGAGATTATCAGGTAGAAACTTTAGAAAATATTTGTAAAGCCGAAACAAGAGGTGTTAAGAAACAACTTGCCGTATTAGCAACTGGTCTTGGTAAAACTGTAATCTTTTGCTCTATTGGTAAGGTTCGTTCGCAATCTTATCCAATGTTAATCATTGCTCATAGAGAAGAACTCTTAGATCAAGCAACTGATAAGATACGACAAATCAATCCAGAACTTACAGTATCTAAGGAACAAGCAAAAGAATATGGTTCCCTTGAAACTGATGTAGTAGTGGCATCAGTCCAAACCTTAGGAACTGCTAGAGGACGTAAAAGACTTGAAACTTTTCCTCCTGATCACTTTAAAGTTATTGTAGTAGATGAAGCTCATCATGCTGCTGCAAATACTTATAAAAGTATCTTAGAATACTTTACACCAGATCTCTTATTGGGTGTTACTGCTACACCTCAACGTACTGATAAAGTAGGACTGTCAGCAGCGTTCGATGAAGTAGTTGCTTACTATCCAATTGATTATGGTATTGATAATAAATACCTTTCACCATTACGTGGCCATCGAATTAAAACTAATGCAGATATCTCTGATGTATCTGTATCTAATGGTGACTATGGTGTTGCAGAATTAGCTGCTGCTATTGATACTAAAGATCGCAATAATTTAGTTGCGACATCTTATCTCAAGTTCTTAAAAGACCAACCAACTATTGTATTTGCTGTTAATGTTGAACATGCTCATAATTTAGTTGAGGTTTTTAAGCAATTCGATATCAATACAGCTGCTATAGATGCTAAAACAAAACGCGAAGACCGCTCTGAAATATATACTAAGTTTAGAGCTGGTGAAATAAAAGTTCTTATTAATGTAGGAGTTTTGACAGAAGGATTTGACGAGCCATCCGTATCTGGTATTATCCTTGCTCGTCCCACAAAATCTCCGTTAACATATACTCAAATGGTAGGAAGAGGCACAAGATTATATGAAGGAAAAGACTTTTGCCTTATTATTGACTTGGCTGACGCTACTAAAAACAAAGTTCCATATGGACTTCCATCTACTCTTGGTTTGCCTCCTGACTTTGACTTGGACGGCGCAGATCTATCTGAAGTGGCTCAAAAATTCTTTGAACTCGAAGATAAAAGCCCTTCAGAAGCAGCTGCAGTAAGATCAATTAAAGATATTGAATTGGCTTGGGAACGTATAGATCTTATGCGTCCTCCACCTACACCTGAGATTGTATTAGAGCACTCTAAGTTCATATGGTCTCAAGTAGGAGAATCATATATAATTTCTCCTGTATCAGGTACTCAGATACAAATTGCTCCTCATCTATTAGGATGGGAGTGGAAAGAAAAGTCATCTAAAGCATCATCGGGTGGAGTAACAGAAACATTAGTTGGCGCCTTTAATCAGGCAGACAAATATATTATTGATAACTTTCCGAATGAATGTACACTGCTTTCAATTGAAAGCCATTGGCGTGGAGATCCTCCTACAGAAAAGCAAATTAAATTCTTAAGGAATAAAGGCATCCCAGTCACTACTGATCTAGGTAAGGGTGAAGCATCCCAACTCATTCAGAGATGGATCGATGAACACCCTCGTTCTGCTCTTCAAGAAGCAATTATTAAAAGAAATCAGAGAAAGAAGCAGAATAAATGGTAGAAGAGGAATCTGAAGAATCATCTATAAGTGAAGAAGATAAGGAATTCTTAAAAGATCTAAGACAGTATTTTGATCTATCGTTAACAACAGTCATTGATACCACTCAAGCAATTACTGATGGAGTTAAAGAACTCTATAAGTTAAACAATGAACTTCAAAATACAACGAAACAATTAAATGATAGATATAAAGAAATTCTTATAACAGTCAATAGATTAAAAGATCATGTGGATTGGGTGGAAGAAAGAGTTTTTAACCTAGAGAATCAGGCAAACTAGATGGAACTGTATGATTTATTTGATCACGTAGTATTTGATTATGAAGCAAAGATTCCACCAGTCACAAAACCTCTTTCTACAATTGTAGAGAATAACTGGCAATTTTTCTTCACTTACAATAAATCAACAGTTAATTTAGAGACAATTAATACTCCACGTCATCGTGGTGATAGTTCTAAGGTAATGGAAAAAGAACTTATTGCATTTATTAAAGTGCGATTAGAAAAACTTCTTGAAAGTATAGTTGATCTAAAATGTAGAACTGATCTACATAAAATCAATACATATGTTGAAGGAATTATCTGTCCAATCATTAGCAAAAATGCACCTATTATTCTTAGGTTTGAATATATAGATGCTGGACACGAAGATGAAGACGGTGAATTCCACATTCAAGAAACTCTACAAGATGTCATTGGCAGATATGATTGGGATACCGAAGACATAACATCTGAAGGTCTTGAAAATCCATACATGGTATTAAAAAATGCAACTACCATGAAAGACCTGCTTTTAGATCCACATCCTATTTCTTATCGAGCTGTATATTGTTGGGTTTCTGACACTGGTGTTGAGCGCACCTACTATCCCACCTATGCTTTTATGGCAATCAAAGATGCTATAAAAGAATTAAATACTCTGCGTATATGGGAATTAGTTTCTGCTTATCAAGATCCAATTGCTTTGATTCCAAGAGGGTCACCCCAAGAATTTATTGATTGGGTTGAATCTCGAATGGTAAATATTAAAGATAGTTATGACTTTTTATCAGAGAAAGTCATGGAAGAATTACAAACTGCAGACGATAATAATCCTGATTTAACTCTTTCTGAAATTATAGCAAGTATCCCTGATAAAGATTTTGGCTTAACACCTTTTGCTAAGTCAGCGATTATTAAAGGTAGCTCTTATATATGGCGACTAGTGAAACCACAATCAACAGCAACTTGGCTACAGTAGAAGAAAAACTTCCAACTGTTTATATTCTTAAGGGCTTACCTGCTTCAGGTAAAACTACACACGCTAAAGAAATTCTTAATAAGAATCCTAATAAATATGTACGTGTGAACAAAGATGATTTACGAGCCATGATGTTTGACTCTAAATTTTCTAAACCTAATGAATCTGTTGTTCTTAAAGTAAGAGATTCAATCATCTTAAATGCTATTAAAGCTGGTCGCCATGTCATTGTAGATGATACTAACCTTAATCCTATACATGAACGACAGATTAAAGGCTTAGTATTTGGCATGGCTAAAGTAGCTGTAATCATGCTAGATGTGCCACTAGAGGTAGCGCTAGAAAACAATGCTAATCGTACAGATCTTTTAGCTACTGGTGATCCACATAAGGTTCCAACTCAAGCAATCAAAGGAATGTTTGGTGATTGGAATAAACGATGGAGTAAAAAAGCCATACCAGAAATGGTTATGGATAGATCCAAGTTTATTCTAAATCCCGACCTTCCACCATGTACCATCTGTGATATTGATGGAACATTAGCAATCATGGGCGATCGTAGCCCATTCGATTGGAAACGTGTAGGTGTCGATAGTATCGACTATAAGGTTCGAGACTATCTCGACTGGGCATATCTTAATAGTGCCGTAATTCTTCTTTCTGGTAGAGATGGTGTATGTAGACCAGAAACTGAGGAATGGTTAAAGAAGTATGAGGTGGCATATGATCACCTCTTTATGCGACCTGAAAAAGATCAACGAAAGGATTCGGTGGTAAAATACGAATTGCTTGTTGAGAATGTACTTCCTAAATACTATCCTACTTTAGTATTAGATGATCGAGATCAAGTAGTTCGTATGTGGAGATCCTTAGGACTACCCACCTGGCAAGTTAATGATGGTGATTTTTGATGCCGCAGTATGACCCACTAAATCCTGACAAGTATACTATTCATATTAATATTCTCCAATCTGCTATTGCACCTTGGGCTGAAATTTATCGTTCAGCATTCTTAGGGCTGACAGAAGGCACTGAAGTTCCAGCTGAAGTTGAAGCATTTCTCTGGAAGCTTGGTATCATGTTCAGGGAAAATAACTATTTCATCAATGGACCTGTTGCTACCACGATCCGTGGAGTTATTGATGAGAATAGAAAGTCTGGTCTAACAAACGCAGAAGCATCTATTGCAGTAATTGCTTATGTTTCTCGACTATGTTATATCAATCCAGATCTTTTACCAGAAGATTCTTTAAAGAAAGCTTCTGATATAACTCGTTCTGTTTTATCTAAAACCAAAATGGGCAAAGATGCTGTCGAAGATGTCGCTAAACTTATTAAGTGGGACCTTAAAAATCCTGCTTGGGATACAACTTCGGCAATCTACGGAGATATGATTCGTTTTAGATATTCTAGAATGAACGCACAAGCAACTGAACTTTGTTATCGCAGAGAATATCACGGGGTACCTGATATCAAATGGTATAACTATATTCTTGGTGAATATAATGACCTTTTTGAACGTGGTATCTTCTTTACTCCAGCAATGATTAAAGCTAAAGAAAAAGTTGCTAAAGCAGTATTACTGAACCTAATGGAATCAACAGACAAAAAACTTGTTACTCTTGAAGCAGAACTAAAAGTCCTTTCACATTAATCCTTTATAGAAGGAGATCATATGGGCATTGAAAATACTTCTGGATTTAATCCTGATTTTCCAGAAGATTATGTTGACACTATTGAAGATAAAGATTTAGACGAAGAAACCTATCCATATTTTGTAGAAGAAGAAAATCTTGCTGATCTGATTGCCAAATGGACGACAGAATAGAAAATCTTTCACGTAAAATATATAGAAGCCTATATGGTGCAGTATCTGATGCTGATCCAGATAAATGGCAGTGGTGTGTGAAAGCAGCTACCAATGTTATTGAAGAAGCTCCGCTTGTAGAAGAAGAAAAAAATGAATGGGTAGATACCTTTGGTTATCCATTTCTTAAGGAACGTCTTATAGAATTCGTTCATGAATTTAAGATTACACAACAATCTGTAGTCTTAAATGATGATGAAACAATCATTGCTCTTCTTCCATTATTTGAAGCATTAGGTAACTTGGTTACCACAATGCAACATTTTGGAGATAGTGCTGTTGACTATCTCGATGACTTTGAGGTGATTCTTCTTGCGGATATCTACGGTGCTGAAAACTTATCTGAGGATTTTCAAACCCGTCTCAAGAAAGCCAATTACGATAGACCGTTCAATAACGTACGATCTATTACACCAGTCAACCAACCTAGTTGATTGGGAATTCAGCAATATCTACGATCCTCGTAATGTTATTGACGAATTTAAAGGCTTGTCAAGAGAAGAAATAATCTCTGCCATGTCTCACAAACAAGTGCCTGTTTGGGTAGCCATGTGTAACTGGTCTCATGATATCAACTTCTCTGGCGCTGTACGCTCCGCAAATGCTTTTGGCATGGCTGGTGTTATTCAGGTCTCAGAGTCCAAGAGATGGGATCGTAGGGGGTCTGTAGGGACACACCATTACACTAGCGTGTATCATACAGATAACATTGTTGAATTAATGAAATTCGCTAGAGTAAATGACCTTAAAATCATATGTATAGAAAACAATACTTCTTGTGAGAAAAAACCAATTTCTCTATACGATTACAATTGGAATCCTAAGCTAAAATATCTTTTGGTATTTGGATCAGAATCAGATGGGGTAGATATTAATTTATTAAACCATTCATATGATATGGTTTCTATCCCACAATATGGATCAATAAGATCCTTAAATGCAGCTTCAGCTGTATCTATTGTTATGTATGACTATCGACAGAAGATGTCAACAAAAGGATAATATAATGTCTCATCATAATTCAGATGATGTCCGAATTAACGGAACGATTCTTCATAGCGGTGCTGCCTCCACTGCAAACATCGAACTTGGTGTATGGGATGAGAAGAATCTAGAACCATATTTTAAAATGACAATGAGTGGATCAGCTAAGGTTCATTATGATGATCATTTTAATCTTGAGGTTGGTCAGAAACTTGCTCTTGGTAGAGCATTAGTTAGTCTAGGCAACAAACTCATTCGCCAAGCTAACAAGGCTCTTGCTTCCGACATTCATAATCGTGAGCATGCAGCTAAGGCTCGCACGCGTCGCATTGCTTGGCAGAAGAAGAAGACAGAAGAACGTATGCTTCGTCGTATTGCTAAAGAAATGCAAAATAAGCAAACAGAACTTGTTTCTTCTACTGACAACTTCCAGAACAACGGTAAAGATGTCAGCAAGATAATTGAAGCTGTTACCAAAACTTATGAAACCTCAGAAAAGGTTCAAGTACGTGGCATCGACCCCTCTTGAATTAGATTGTAATATTAAACTATCTAGGAAGATGTTGATTCTTCTTGTTGATAGTGTTAATAGACAATGGCATTCTATCTTAGATTCAGCATCACAAAGTATGTATCAAGAAGTTCTCGATACAGAAACAGTTGAAGAAATGAGAGAACTTTGGAAGAGAATAGAATATTTAGGTGATGTTGGATTATCAATTTTTGATGAGGAGAAGGTAGATGTCACAAATGACAACTGATAAGTCTGTTGAAGCTCCAGTTCAAGAAGGATTCTATTTAAAAGAAATCCTACTCTTATCACAAACCGGACTTAGTCAGTTCGCTAGTCAAACTCTTTGTGATGGTGAATCAGTAAGAAATTTCTTGCTGGATATTCACAACTCTGCTTTAAATGGCATTAACAACCACTCTAACAATTGAGCCGCCGTGATCGAAGAAATTATCTCTATGATGCAAGATCCCGAATTAATCGAGTTAGATGAAGGACATAGAGCAGTAGACTTTATTACCCCTACTGATGCATCTGAATTAACGGAAGATGATTTTCTTGCATTAGATGATACTGTTTCAGATATAGTTGAATCAGGCCCCCATGCTATCGCATCTTATGCTGGTGCACTAGCCGGAGCAGGAACCAATAATTTAACTTTAGCATTGCAGATCATTAAGATGTATCAAGAACTTGTTGAATGGATACAAGAAGCTCTTGAATCATTTATTGTAGCTGCACTTTATGAAGAAGATCCTCAGATAGATCAAGAAGAACTTAATGAATTTCTAAAATCAGAATCATTATTTTCTATCTCTTCTGTCTATGCAATTCTATCTAGTCTTGACGAGGATACCTTCCAAAACTTTTACAACTCTATTTCAGATGATGAACTCGACAAACATATTGGCGAAAAGTTCATTCGTAGTTCTCCTGATTTTATTGCTGATCTGTTCTCTCCTTATTAATAGCTACAACAAGCTTGTCCAATCATAATAAGGTGCTGAAACTGAAAAAAATTTCAGATCAGATTCTGACCTCACTCCTTTGTTACTAAATAGAGATACATCATCTATTTAATGGAGTGTTATCTTGATTCAAGCATACTGCGACGGAGCAAGTAGAGGTCATGGACAAACTGAAGATAAATTAGGCGAAGCATCTTTTGGGGTGGTTGTATTTGAGAACCACAAAGAAGTATTAAGATATGGTAGAGGATTGGGGAGACGAACTAATAACGAAGCAGAATATGAAGCAGTACTATGTGCTGTTCTTATGTGTGCTATGGCAGACCTACCTGATCCAATAGTGTATTCTGATTCAATGTTAGTTGTTAACCATATCAATGATATAAGTGTTTGCAAAACACCATCTCTTATTCCTCTATATCATTCGGTTAAACTACTTCAAGAAGAGTTTCCTTTCACAATACAACATGTTCCTCGTAGATCAGTATGGATGGCTGACGAAATAGCCAAGCATTATTTAGATCTTCTCACTTCTTTTCGTTCGACTAAACATAGGTAACTTACTGATGAATCCATGGGATGATGCTAACGCAGATGATGATCTCTTTGAAGAGTTGTCATCTGAACCGAACCAGACCAAATCTAATAATCAAAATAAGTCTTTTGATTTTATTACTGGTCCTGCTAGTGCCAACATGTTGGATAATTCAACAGCAATGCTTGGCGCTCAGTTTGTTAACACTTTGTTTGGTAAAATCCTAGAAGATACTATTAGCTTAATGTCTCATGCCGTTCAGACATACTTTATCCCTTATGAAACTAACCCTGTTCATAATGCTAATATTGATGTCTTAACTTATCTAAGTAATGGAAACTATCCATACATTTTGCGTAAGCATTTTTGCATGGATGCTATTTCTAAATTCAGAGTTGTTGAAAAGACTATCAAAAACAGAATGGAAGAATGCTATACTCTTCTGGGAATCCTTAATGATTCTCAGAAACTAGTATCTTCAGAATTAGCTGAAAAGTATGGGCTAGATAAAGATATCTTAGATACCCTTAAAGATATTCATGCAAACAAAGTAATTCAAACTTCAGTTAAATCAGCACAACATTTTATTGAATGTATTGAACTTACGATTGCTGTTTGGTATGAAGAATTCAATTTAATTTTACAAGAATATGAAAATGTATGTGCCGTATTAGATCAAGAACCAGATACTGTTATGATGCAAACTGGTTTTGCTGAATCAGTAGATGGATCTAAATACTTAGAAAATTCTACTTTACAATATGTTAATGAAATTGCAGGACAGCCTATTAGTCTCTGAAGAAGAGCAAGAACCTACACCAGAAGAGCTATTCCATACTTGGATAGAAGATCTTATGTATCAGAAAATATTCTGGTCTAAAGATGCTCTCTGTGAGGATGAATCATATGACATGTTTCCTGTACGCGCAGTTGATCAGGAACAAACAGCCAGAGTGTGTGTCAACTGCCCGGTTAAACTCCAATGTCTTACCTTTTCAGTCGCACTTAAGGAAGAGTATGGAGTCTGGGGAGGAACATCTGAAGCCACACGTAAAAGACTTATCTTCTCTATCTATTCCCACTTTAAAAAAGAGAATTGGAATAAAGAAGAGGAAAAAAGATTCTCAAAATATATCCATAACTACATTGAGAGAAACATGGAAACCCCTACGGATTCTTACTCCATTGAGTCTGTTAGGATCAATACTTCTGTATCGACCGTGGATACATCCGGTCAAAACAATAGTGTCCATAACCACACTAGTTTCGCATGAACTAGGACACTATATATCTGCAAAAGAAAAAGATCTTAATGTTGGACTACCAATCTTTATTAAGATTCCTATCTTACCAATAGAAATTGGTGCAACTCCAATATATAAAGACGAGACACGTATAGCTGATCTGATTGAAGTTTATTCTTGGGGATCAGTTAGTTGTCTCGTTACTTCAGGTTGTATTATACTTTTCTCTCTCTTAATAGATTATCCAGTCTTAATTACGTTAGCTGTAGCTAGAATTGGTGCGGAAATTGGATATATGATTTGGGGATCTGATAGCTCTGCCATAAGAAAGCTTAATAAAAACTATGCATATATTAATTAAATTTTTGCCAATTGTTGGAGCTAGTTTACATTATTTGAACAATAAGGTATCTAAAGTATCAGACGTACAGTCAAATAACTTACGTCTAATACCTACGGAGCCTCACAATAGAACAAACGGTTTGAAAAAGGTATGTTGAAAAAGGTTTATGAAAACAAACTTGATTTGTTATTAGATTCTCTTGTTCTAGATATTCCATTCGATGTAAGTAACCCTGAGAATAAAGATAAGTTGGTGGATATCATAACCAAAACAATCTTAGAGTTATTTACTATATGGTGGTCTATCCAAGAAATAATTGAATTCATACAAAATAAAAGAAAGGTAAAAGATGACATCAGATTCGACACATCTTTACCCTGATACTTTGCCAAAGAATCTAGATCCTCGAACTGAATTAAAGATTCGGTTCGGGGATATTGCAGATATTGAACGTGATCTTCTTGCAAGAGACACTGCACTGCATGCAAGATTAGATAAGCTTGTTAGAAAATCTATGATAGACGACAAGCCTATACTTGAAATGATTCTTAGTGTATCTACAAATCCTAAAGAGTTAGCTGTTCTTGCAAAATGTTTAGAACGTGTGTCAACTTTTATTGATGATCTCAATAAGGTTCATAAGTTGTTAGCTGTTGCTGATTTTCTTAATCAAGAACCTAATCTATGTTCATCTGTCTTCGGTGACTTTTCAACCGAACTTCCTTCTAGCCTTGAAACATTGGACCTAGATAAAGACCTTTGATATGACTAATATATCTTTTGAGCTTGATAAAAATGAAGAATTAATTAAAGCTACTAATTTTGGTAATAACCTACAAAATAAATCAGTTGTTAACAACTTAGATTTAGAAGTTAATTCAGCTTATTCTGATACAGGACTACTCCCAGTTAGCGGAACAGGACTACTTCAACTCAGAAGATACAGAAATTTTTATCAGTTTGTATATCAAGTTGAACCATCTACTACAAAAATATTCGTGAACGGAAGTAAAGCTCAGTTAGTTCCTTTTCTGAATTTTGATACTTCTAAATGGTTTGAAGTATCACAACCATATCTTATCATTGTAGGATTGATACAAGTAGATAAGAAGTCATCACACCTCATAGGTGCTAGACATTTTTATTCACCTGAATCTATCATTAATTTGAATCAACAGCTTTATCATACGAACCTTCCTAACACTAATGCTATGTTCTATGGGCATTCAGGATTAGGTTGGGTTTGTCTATATCAAGAGAATGATCCTCCCGAGTTTAATCTTAGCCTTAAAAAAGCTATTGCTCGTGTCCGTGGCGGCGAAGGCTACAACGCTAACATGAGCTGGATCGATGGAGCAGCTCTGTATTGGCGATACAATGCTCATCCAGGATTTATTAGTCCAAATGCCTGGCAGCAATATACTAAAGAAGATCCAGACTTTGTTCTAAAAGAAGAACATCTTCTTCCTATATCTGTATTTAATATTAATACCGATAGACTCATAGCAAACACAGATTTAATTAATAACTATGATCTTTCATCTATGAAACTTAATGAAGAACTTTTAGTTCAATCTATATATTCTTACATGAAAGAGAATTACAAAGGTCAATCCTCATTCTCTAGACAAGATTATATAAATGGAATGATAGGTATTCCATATACTTTGGGTGCAGCAGTTTATGGTATTGGCCATAACTCTTACTCCCAAGCAGATCCTGTTTCAAGATACTTTCAAACAGCACATCCTGAATACTTTAAAGATGTTGACCTAACTTATTTACCTAATGGATTAGATATCTTTGCTGAAGATGATCCTCGAGGTAAAGACGCTTCACTCCTAAATGTTGGCTCTTTAATGAATGATTTATCACATGTGCCAACAAGAAAAAGTTTTAGTAGCTCTAGCTTTAGTATCCATATCACTCCTCCACAAAGCGTAGTGAAGCCAAAGCTTCTTGTTAAACCCTACGCTGATCAGAAATGTATATTTACTGGAGAAGTAATTGGGAATAATATTGCTGTTCCAGTTGAAGATGGATATGCTTTAGCATCTGAAGTTAAAAACTACGCTGTTCTATGTTCATTTAATAACAAATGGATTAGAACTGAACATGCTATCTATTCTCCGGTAGATAAAAGTTGGTATGACAAAACAAATCTACCTAAGGGAATTCTTACATGTGTTGTGTGTAAGAATTTCACTATGAATAGATTAAATAAGCATAAAGTTTGTAACATATGTTTTCATACAGCTAAACAAAAGTTAGTTGCTCATAAAATATTTGATAAAGATAAGCCATTAAATCAACAAGTTTTTATGTCTTTAGGAATTGAAAATCAAAGCACAAAATCAACTGATACATATTTTAGTTTTAAAACAAAAAATATAGTATTTCACACAGCTCAAGCTGAACCTGAAGACGACGACAATTTTTGATCTTATCAAATTCAATAATGTTGATTATTATGACGAGAAAGGACTCAAGCCACCGTGGCTGAGGCAACCCCTGTCCCCGTAGAAGAAGCTGTTGTTCGTATTCCTTTGGAGGAATTAAATCAATTTAAACTTACTAATGGGCAACCATGTTATGTGGTCACATCTGATGCAGATTGGGATCAACTCGAGCTGAACGATGTAGACATGGGTTTCGTTCTTAGCCTAACTACATTTGATTTCAAAGATAATAATGTAGCAAAGACTCGTATCCATCCTCAGATCTTTAGATTCCGTAAGGACATCATGGGTAGGGCTCTTGTCCCTGCTCCTTCAGATGTTTTAGGCAAGGATAAGACTAAAGTATCTGCTCAGTTTAACCTTCCAAAAATTCCTCAGGAAATGGTGGCTAAACTTGATACCTTTTTTCGTGCTGCGGAAGATCGACACGGTACTGAAGCAATTATTATCCTGACTTGGGATCCCAAGATTGGCGGTAGTGAAGGCTGGGGGATCCTTACTCCAAAACAGGAGAATACAGCAGGACACTGCGATTATAAGCCTGAAAGTATTGTTGCACAAAAACCCAAGAGTGCTTACGTAGTAGGTTCTGTACACTCTCATCCAAAGATGAGTGCCTTTGCTTCTTCTACTGATCATAAGGATCAGGCAGACTTTGATGGTTTGCATATTACTTATGGCTGGCAAGCAAAGAATAACTATGCAACTGAATATCATGTTGAGTTGCAAGTTATGGGACAAACATTCTACTTGAACCCAACTGATGTATTCGAAGCTATGCCCGCTGCTGCACTTACGCCAGAGATTGAAGGCTGGCTTGAAAATGTCTCAGTTAAGGAAGTAGATACTAAACAATACAATCATTGGGAGCACTACGGACAGGGTGGCACCGGTACACACGGTAGCAACGTTTCTCGTTTGCCTGCTGGTCGTAACATTATTACCCGTCCTAAGGTTGTTCTTCCTGAAGGTGCTCCTGATTTCCGAGCATGTATCTATGTTACTCAGTTAACGAAGAATCCTAAGAAGTGCCCATGCTGTCACTCTAGTTTGATGCCTACGGAAATCACTCGACGTAGATGCATTGGATGCAATAGCTTCTTACTGATGCCAGGAGAAACTATTGAAGACATCCATAAGATTAGACTAACACTTAGTCAGTACACTGTTGATCTAGATCCAGCTAAGAGAGATAGTACTAAGATTGTTATCTATAATCCCTCAGCAAAATCTGCAGATTCAAAGTTTCATATTTTCTGGGATGGCGTAAAGGAGTCTCCACGTGGCGGTGTCTCTTCAGAATCCAAGAAATAGTCCACAAGGTAAACGTTGGTATGCTGCTTGTCCCAATAAAAATTGTTCTCATATAGTTTTTCGAACAGATTCATATTGTGAAGAGTGTTTCGAAGTATATGAACATTTTGATGTACAAACATGGACCTATGGAGATACTTATGGGGAAATAACTCCCTATAATACAGAAGATCCTGATGCCATTTGGGATGCTTATTGGGATTCAATTTGTTTTAGATGTGAAGCCAATGAAAAGGCTTGCACATGTCCTGAAGGTCCAATCACTGTTGATTCAACCAGACTCTTATGGAATGAATTAGAATATACTAATGAGTTTGGTGATGGATATAAATGTAGTGATTGCGCTAAACAATATCAAACAGCATGTCCAGGAGTAAGAATGTGGCTTCTGAACAAGGTCGATAATGATGTAGACCTTGGTGAAATTGATGTTTGTCATAAATTTCTGTCATGGAGCTTTACCAACCCTAACTCTACACCAGTAGGTATATCATGAGTAGATTTATCATCGTAGGTGCAGGAGGTATTGGTACTTGGCTTGCCAATGGTCTTGCTCCTCTTCTTGAATATAGTGTTCCCAATTCTACGTTAATTATTGTAGATGGTGATCACTTCGAAGAAAAGAATAAGGAACGTCAGCTCTTTGACGGAATGGGTAACAAGGCTGAAGTATTAGCCGAAGAACTCAATAGAAAATTCAACCAAACTTTTATTATTCCTCTTGCAGCTTGGGTTGTATCTCCTGAAGTGGCTGAAAGTTATAAGCCTGAAGAAGAAGAAGAGGAAGATGTAGGAGTTGGTAGAGTTTCAGCTTCTGATCTTATTGAAGAGGGAGATGTAGTCTACGCAGTCGTAGATAACTACAAAGCCCGTAAAGAACTTCTCGATGCCGCTTCTAAAATGGAAAACTGTGATGTTTTCTTAGGTGGCAACGATGAAAAATTCTACGGAGGTACGTATCATTACATCCGTAGAAACGGTGAAGATGTTACACAACATCCTGCCGTTAGACATGAAGAGTTTGTCAATCCTCCTGATCGCAATCCAGGCGAACTCTCATGTCAGGAAAGAGCTGAAATCGATGGAGGAACTCAGCTCATCTGTACAAATATGGCTGTAGCTGCTTGGCTACTTGGCCGAACAAAGTATATTATCATTGATGAAAATACTGATGACAAGTGTGAAATTCAATTTGACCTTGGAATGGGTATGGCAATCGGTGACAACAGGGTACCAAGAAAAGAATTAGTTACTACAAAATAACCTTACCTAGGAGGGTTAATTTCAATGGCACAAGCATCTGCAGCCAATCCAAACGCATCTGGTGACGGTGAAGCTACCGTTGTCTGGGGACTAATCCGTAAGGAGAAGTCTGAATTTGTAGGCCAGACGATTGGTGACATCCGTTCAAACTATGGTGCAGCATGGGATATCCCAGAAGGCACCAACGCATTTGTCGATGACCAGCAGGTTGACGACTCATACATACTCAAGGGTGATGATCATCTTGAGTTTGTTCGCAAGATGGGTGAGAAGGGCTGAATTAGCTTTCCAAATTAATTATTCTATTCTTCTTAAATATATATCTTTCCACTAGTAGATAAACTAAATAGAGATCATTGATATTATGGAAGAAAAGAATAACGTACATGTTATGTTTAACTCTGAAAGAAAACGTAACATGTCTGTATTTGAAAAGCAGTTGGTTACTTTTCCTTTGTCAGGCTATTCAGTTTTAATGCCTGGTTTAAGCAATGAGTACCAAGAATTAGAAGATACACAAGTGAAGAGTTGTGGGTTCCTTGCTGCTAATATAGAGCTGGTTGAAGGAGTAAAAGATATTGCTACACAAATCTCTTTCAATCAGTCAAAGCATCGAGTCCACAACTCTTCACTTTCTAAGTTTCTTACCAACTCAAATTCGGGGCTTAGTTATATCCATGCTGATTACCAAACTAAAATTAATCAAAATATATTTCTCGATGTCGAGAGAATATTAGATCGTATTAATGTAGTTGATGCATGGATTAGAATAACTTTAGTTAAAACTGAGAACCGATCCAAATATGAAGATGCTATCTTTTCTGCTTCTGAATATCAGATTAATAGATTAATAACACTACATAATAATCTACAAAAATTATCAGATTATAATGGATGTGTATTAAATTCTATTACAGAGATTAAGAACCGTCTAAGTGGCTTTCCCACTATATGGAGCTTTATATCTAATCATCTGTTAATAAACAGAAAAGATATGGCAGTACGTCCTGCTTTCCTGGTTGATGAATACAAATCAGGGAAGCAGACATTAAAGATGGAAACATATGCTTTTCATTGCTATTCAATTCCAAAATCAAAATATATTGAACACTTGAATAAGAATATGTTTCTTGTTATCAAGTATTCCTCTCAGGGATACAGTCATCTAGAATTACAAGAAATAACTAAGCAGAATTTAAAGGAAAATATTTAATTATGTCTAAGCCATTAACCGCTGGCCAGCTCGAGCGTGCACGTGTTCTCCTTACCAATGGATACAGCACTCGTGAGGTTGCCAGTATGATGAAGGTACGTCGTTCATCTGTGTCGGCTATCCTAGCCAACATGAACCGTACCACAACTAATTCCTCTACGACAGTTAGAGTTAGTTCTTCACCAAGAAGTACTACTCCTCAGCGTGTTTACGCACTGCATCCAGAGCTATTGGTACGCGCCTCTTCAGCTGATGAAGCAAGAACGCTTCTGACTAGAATTCTTTCTAACTCAGATGATATCATGGTTACAGAAGATTCTCTTAGCACTCGCAGAGTTTCTGCAACTTCATTTAACAGCTGAAAAAGGTAGGTCGTATGGCTCCGGAGACAAGTGTATTCAAAAAGATAAACGCATTTTCACAACATCTGTCTCCGGAGCTTGAGACTATTCTAGAATGGATTAAGCCTCAGCCCGGAGATGCTAGTGGATTATCTCCCTTTTTACAGATGCCCAAACCTGATGATGTTGATATGACAGCAGAAGAAGCTGCTGGTTGGGTAGTTAGAACTTCAAATGCCTATGCTAAAGTTTCAAGACTAGCAGGTATAGCACGTGCCGAGCTTAAGCTTGCCGAAGGTGAATATAAGAGAGCCTTCAAGAAAGCTTTGGGCACTGGGGGATCGAATAAAGAAACAAGAGAAGCACATGCTGCTTCTGTTACTGATGCAGAAAATGATAGATACATTGTAGCTCAGGCAATGGTTGAGCTTGTTGAATCTATTGAAGTATCACTACGAATAGCTTCTGAATCAGCACGCAAACTATATGATAAGATGTTTGGAATGCAAAGAGGAGAAAACAGACAACATCATGCTGAACATCAAGCTAGAGGAGTTTATACATAAATGGCAATAGGTGATACATCAATAGTATTAGAAGCATATTGCAGAAAACTACAACAACGCATTGCTCATGTAGTTGTTGGTCCTACCTGGGAACCAGTAATTAGATACAACGATAACGACTACCTGGTAGAAAAGAACTATCGATTAACTAATCGACAGCTAGAAAAATATATAGAGCACTGTAATGAAGTCGGCATCATCTGGGTCGACCCCTTATCAGGAGATTCTTCTAAGTGAATATCACTACAGCATTACGTTCTGGGCAACCCCTTATCTGGATGCCCACTAAAGAGATCCCTCGTGTAGTTGATGATATCATCACTCAAACACAAGTTCTTTTTGGTGATTCAGATACTTCTATTTATTATACTCATGGTCTTGAAGGTCTTCTTCAGATTACTCCTGATAAGAAGCTAGAAGTATGGGGTACTTTTGTTGAAGAAACTTCTGGTCCAGTTAATGCTAAGCCTATCTTCCAGTCTGATAGTGCTCTCCTTGAATTAATTAATAAGAAGAGTAATGCAGTTCTTATTATGACTGGTACAGCTAAACTCCTTGAAGGATTAACTCCTTTCATGATTGAGTTGGCTCGTAACTATAGAGAATCATTTAAGAACAATGAAATCTATACTGGATTACGTATTTGTTTCATTGCTCCTCATGATGAAACAATTCCATCAGGTCTTATTGATCTTGCAACTTATGTAGAAACAGAAACTCCCGATGCACCACAAATGAGTGCATTGATTAGTTATCTTGTTAACAATCTAGAAGTTAAGTGTGATGACGAAGCTCATTTAGTTCGTGCATCTCTTGGACTGACTGAGTCAGAATTTATTAGAGCTTGTCTTAAGTCTATTGATGAACACGGTATGCTCAACGCTCAAGCAGTTGAAAATACTCGTAAAGAGAACTTTAAACGTAATTCTATGATCGATGTTGGTAAGCCTAAACTTACTCTTGATGACATTGGTGGTTTAGATTACGCAAAGAAACTCATCAAACATATGGCTTGGGCTCAGCTTAATCGTGAAGACGCCAACAAGCTTGACATTCCTATCATGCATAAGATTCTCTTAGTTGGTGTACCAGGTACTGGTAAGTCAGCTATCTGTGAAGCTACTGCATCAGAACTAAATCAAGACCTTGCACGTATTGGTATGGGTAAGGTCTTTGATAAATTCATTGGCGAGTCAGAACGTAAGGCTCGTGAAATGTTTAAGCAACTTAAGATCATGTCTCCCATCGTTGCATGGATTGACGAGTACGGTAGAGACATTGGTGTTGGAGATTACCAGGGAGATGCTGGTACTTCTTCTAGGGTACAAGCAGAGTTCTTAACTAACATTCAAGAACTCGAAGAAGATACTACTCTTATGATGGCTGCCAACAGAATTGATCAGCTGTCTCCTGAGATCTTACGAGCAGGTCGTGTCGATAAGATTCTTTTTGTTGGTTTCCCAACTCATATCGAACGACTGCAAATTCTCAGGGTACATCTTGGTACTCGGTATGAAGAATTTGATCTCGAGAAGCTTGCTGAACGTACTATAACCTTTACTGGCGCAGAAATTAAGGGCCTCATCAGAGAAACTAAAGTTAAGGTTTCTATTGATGAACGTCGACCAATTACTACTGACGATTTGACTGAAGAAATTCCTAAGCAGCGTAACCGTCAGTGGATTCGTCATGCAGACTCAGTTAGAGTTATGTATGAAACCGCAGTAAAAGAATGGGATTGGGCATCGACTGAACAAAAGGACGAAGCCGATCAAGTACTTCACGCCTTGAAGTCACCTGTAAGAACATCTGAGAATACTAGCACAAAGGCACGGACACTAAGCACATGACAGAAGAAAATTGGGGCTTCGATAATCCAGAAACCCCTGTAACATTTGAACAAACAGAAGAACCTCAGAAAAATAAAGATAGACACTTTTATAAAGAATGGTTTAAGTCTTCAAAAACTTCAGGATTCATTTCTCTTCTACCTTATCTTGTAGATAAAGATGGAACCTTTGTTAATAAAGTTGGTATTGAAATCGGTAAAGTTAATCCAAATACCAATAAGATTGAATCCAATACATTGTGTTGGGTAAAAGCTACAGAACTATCTGTATATTTAGATGCTGTTATTTATTACCCTCAATTAGCATCACAACTGTACCCCAAAAAGAGAGGCTTGTATTCTCCTAACGGAATGCTTAGTTTCGGATCTTCTGGTAATACTTCTCGAGTATTTAAAGTAGAACAATGGGGCTCGAGTGCAACCAGTGAGGGCACTCCCGGAGATTACGCATGGAAGTGTGCCCACTTTGAGGGTAAGCCTACAGCTACTGGCGCAGTCGAACCAGATTATTCTAAGCCTCTTTCAGTAGATATGATTAAAAGAACTAGATTACAGATGGCACATATGTTAAGGCATCTTAATCTAGAATTGGAAGCTGCTTATATGATCGTGGCACAAAAGAGATTAAATGGATGAACAATCTTTAGATCAAATTAGAACAGAGATACAAGCATCTCATAAGGTACTGCAAGATAGTATTACTGAAATCAATAAAGAAGTTGATGCCAACAGTGAAGTGATGTCTCACCTGTTTATGTTGGTAGGACAAATGTTGGTAATTGTTGATAGTCTATTAGATGTATTAGAAAAAGATAATGAAGGAACTAATGAAGCCTTCGTTAAATCAATACAGGCTAATCGTAAAACTCTTCTAGACACATTACAAAAAACATCTGATGGATAATCTGAATGAATGTAAACTAGAAATTGAGAACTATATAAAAGAACACTATAAAGTTCTTTGGTATTGGGTATCAGAATGTAAGTTAACAATCATTTCTGATACCTACATAGTTTACATTCATCCAGAAGATCTTTCTCTTATAGCAACCTCTTTAGAATTTCTGATACCCTTATCTAAAGCAGTGAAATCTGTAACCGGCAATGTTCTTTCGGTTATTATGATTCCTGATTCAATCATAAGCCATAATAATCTACTTGATCTTTATACCATTTCACTTCCTTCTGAGGCAGCAAATGTCTAATGACTTAACTAGTTCTAGATCTTGGGTAAGCTATACCTTTCCAAGATTCACTAATATGATTAGGGAAAAGAAAACGTCGGAAGAACCTATGCCAAATCCAAAAGAATCAGCTCTTATTTCAACTGGTTTAAGTTACGAATCATTTGTAAAGAAGTATCTAACAGAATCTTCACCTACTATCATGCTTGCTGAACCTGCACCTAAAAAACCTAAGTCAAAATATGTATCTAACAAACCTATTGTTGTTAAGACTACTTTTAATCCTAAAAAGATTCATAGGTTTTTAATTAGAAAAACAGATATTGTTTTCTATGTTCCTGTTGGTGTTTTAAAGGTTGAGATTAAAGATAATATCAAAAAAGAATTAGATAAGATTCAATTAGGCAGCAAAGAATCTTACCTAACTGATAAATGGCCAATTAGTTCTATAACTTCTCAATATTCAGTTGATCCTGATCAGATTCCATCTTGTAAGCATAATGTTAAGAGTTCTGGTACTCCTAACATGCAAAACAAGTTTTTCCAATGGAGTCAACCAAAAGAATGGAGAGGTACACATGCTCCGGCATATGATGCCTGTATATCTCCAGAAATTCTTAAAGATACTAAACAAGTACCTATTGGCTGTGACTTCCAGGGTACAGGAATAAATTATTGTCCTAATTATGAACCTGAACAACCTGAAGTCCATACATTATCTTATGAAGGTAATGAATATCAATTAGAAATTCAACCAGTCTATACATCAAGAAATCTATCTTATGCTTTAAGAGATTCTGATGGAAGACAAATATTTACTGAAGTATTAGGATATCCATCTGAAACTGCAGTAGATATAGTGACACGAAAGACTCAAATGAAAATGACTTTAGTAGACAAAGTAGTTAAGACTTCTTCTCCTAAAACTAAATCCTTTCTCTCTAATTTAATTACTGTTGAGGAATAATATGGATGATTTTGGTTTAAAACTAGATAACAATGGGAATTATACATTTGTTAGAAATGGTTTTAAATTCGAAAATAACTTAGCTAATGTATATAAAAATTCATCTGGAACTAAATCAGAAATACTTCCTCCAGTAACTAGATATCTTGATTATGCTAAAGGAATAGTAGTTTTAGAAAGACCACCAACAGTAAGAAAGATTCGATTTAAAAACGCTGCTAAGAATAAAGATGGTGAACTAAAGTTCTATACTATTCCTATACCTTGGCAAGTGTATCTTCATATTCGCAGTGCAACTTATGCATTCTTTTCTTGGCATCAATTAGAATCATTAAACGATAAGCTTTTTCAAATATGGCTTCCCAACATGACAAATGATAATATGTTTTGTCTGGGACAATATGGACGCCTACAGAAAAACCCTGAAATTTCAGGTAGTCCTATACAAAGAATCTTGTTTGACATAAATTATTATTGGACATCAATATTTAATTTGAATGCGTATCATACTTCTTTGCTTCCTCTTCCTGAGAGTCTTAAATTTCAAAGAAGACTCTTAGGAATGGATGGAATTATAGATCAGAAAAAGATTTTAGAAGTATTAGAAACTCTTTCTTTAAATGATGTACTTAATCCTGATTTCTATAAAGATATTCATGATACTTATCGGCTATCTTCTACTATTAATCACCCTGGATATCGACCTTTAGTGAGTGGAGATACTTATCTAGATCTTATTCATTTGTTGCAGGCGCAACCAAATCCTAAAACTGTTTTGGTTAAATCTAAACCCAAATATCTAGCAGAACAGCCATTCTGATGCTTCATATCAAAAATGAAAGTGATAAACTTCTTACGGCTGAATTTGATGTTACTGCAACAAAAAGAATCCAGCTATCAGAAAAAGTATCACCTGCTGAAGTAAAACAAATACTCTTCAATCAAGATACATCTTTTCTCGGACTGCTACCTCCTGCTGTTAGATGGGTATCTCAGGATGGTAAGTTATTAATTGCAGAACGTCCTCCTCAGTATAGAGATGTTAATTATACCTCTGCATTAAAGATGCATGCTAAACAAGGTGTGAAGTATAAGTTTAACATTGCTGTGCCATGGACAATCTATATAATGCTTTGGCAGCCTGGCGGATATATTGATTTGTTGTTTGCTTTTG
>CAYOVR010000001.1:23951-34800 GCA_964407465.1 uncultured Candidatus Saccharibacteria bacterium | reverse complement strand
GGTAGTAGCAATATTGCGTTGGGGTAGTCAATAGAAATAGCCAAGGCATAGGCAACCCATGGCCAAATCGCCCACACCCATGAGAATCGAGTTCGCTGCTTGTATCTCCATATGCAATATACAGCAGACAACATAAAGAAGACTGTCACATGATGCTGATATAGAGTAACTGCATAGCTCCAAGCAGTTGATCCAAAAGCAAAGATAACTACTGCCAGAATAGAAGCCCAGATCGGAAGCTTTAGAATCTCTCTTGCAATCTTAAACAAAAATATCAACGCAAGAATACTAACCAACGAAATAAAGGCGAACGTAAATAACTGAGATAGCTCATAGTTCTTTCCAAGCTCATAAAACGGTAGCACCATATAAGAGATACCTGGAGCAAAGAAACTATAAAATTTACCCTCACTCCAACCAACATCTGGATATACGAACTCTCCCAGGGTCTTTGAGAGCGCATAACTATTATTTTCAGACAACGATAACACATGAGCAAAACGTCCTCGCTCAGGAGACAACTCAAAAGGCTTAGGTGCCTCTTCTAGAGTCGCCTTGATCGTCTCTGCTTTAGGATTTCCATGAACGCCACGCAAAGTTAATGCGTAAAGTCCTGAAGCTAGAACAATAATAAAAAATATAGCGAGGAAATTCTTCATACTACTTCTTTTCTAAGATGTAAAATCTATGGTAAGTATCTAAAGGTTCAGTATACTCTTTAACTATAGTGAAATGCTTGTTTAACATATTTCGGAAATCGGAAATCTTATATCCAATTTTACCGAGTTCCCAGTAGTGTTCTCCATCAAATCGATGTGGCTTTGGCCACGGGAATAGAAATACTTTTCTTTTATCACGAAACCTGCTGATGCGTAACCAAAATGAAACAACAAAATTAAACTGTGGTAAAGATATTATGACATATTTGTTACTAACTTTTGCCATCTTTAACAAGATACCTTCAACGTCTTCATATTTCACGTGCTCTAGAACTTCAAAAGCGCAAACCGCATCAAATTTCTCATGAACAATTGTATCAATGTTCAACATATCACCTTGAAAGTCCGGTTCTAAGCCAGGATCAAAATCAAAAGTCTTCGCATTATAGCCAAGCTGTTTTAAATACCAATTCACCAACCCATTCCCCTTCCCGATTTCAAGAATGCTAGCAGGTTGTGGCAGTGCTGTTAATACGTGATCAATCTGACCATAGTAACTCACAAAACGATGGATAGAATTGTAAGTTCTTTTGTGATAGTGTTGCTTTTCTACTTGTTTGTCGTAACTCATAATGATTGTCTTTCTTTTACCTGAATTGATTTCAACATTTCTACCCATTGTTGCCGCTCTTTCACTGCTACACTCGCTACGTTTCCCTTAATCACTCTTTTATATTCATCTAAATTATCATAAACAGATTTGAGTGCACTATATATATTGTCTGAATTAGCCACTTCACACTTAATAACACATTCTTCAACTTCTAGCCTCTTCGAAATTCCTTCAGCTTTGTGTTCGTAGGAAATAGCAACGAATGGTGTATCACTTACAGCAGCTAATATATCCGAATGCATTCTCATTCCAAGAAGGAAATCTATGTTAGCGTATGTTGCGATACCGTGCTCTACATCTTTGACAGTAATTGTTGGCAAAACTTTTACTCCTCTATTCACCAACTCCCCTGCTAGCTTCTTTGTGATAACAGCGTCATCGTCTCCGTACTCTACCGCATCCACTTGGACTATTGGCCGAACCTGTAACTGCTTTTCTACAGCAATTTTTGCTAACGCTTCAACATAAGAACTTTCTAAGACCTTTTGCTGATCACTAGGCAACCAACTTCGGATCGTAAAACCAACTGTGCCGCTAATTGTTCCATCGTTCGCAACACCTTGCAAAAATAGAGCCAGATCGGTAAGCAAAGTCACATTCTTTAAACCATACATTTTTAAACGTTCATACGAAATATCTTCCCTAACTGTAACACGATTAACTTTGCCCAAGGTTTTAGCAGCCATTTTCTCTTGCCACGAATACGCGAATGGTCCAAAGCTAATTGGTGCAACAATTTTTGGTGCTTTTGAAAAAAGAGCGAAGCGAAACATAACTAGTTGCATCAAAAAGTTTAAAGCTTGAGTCAAACCACTCTGACTGCGCAAGTACCCACCACCAACAAAGACAATTAAGTCAGCTGTGATGTAGTCTTTAATAAGTTTGTCCAACTTTTTGTTATGCGATGAGAATTTTTTAAATATTAAACCTTTGAGACAGGCTAACATCAAAACCAGCATTCTAATGACCCTAGCGACTACTCTCCTATCCTGAAATACTGCCCAGCTGTATAGTGCAACATCAGTCTCTTGAGTAATGCTTTTATCGTATAGCTCAGGATTATATGAATGAATCAATATCTTGGCATAAGTAAAAGCCTCTTCGATTGTATTTAACAACGAAAGCAGCATGGCGTGATCGCCAATATTCTTTAAACCTGATGCATTTGGGATAAGGATTTTCAATTCTGTTACTTTAAAGTTTTAGAAGATTTCGCAATACTCCAAATACTATTTTTATTGCGAATAAAGGACACGATCTGTGTAATAAACTGTAAAACTAAATAAGCAAATACTATATAGAAAGGACTAGTCCCTAAGTTTTTTACTAAAGCTTTCGATCTTACCCCACTCGTCATGGTACGATGATTATCCAGTGTAGATTTCTTAAAATAATCATCCATTTTTCTTGGTGATTGAATAAATCTAGAGGTCTGTTTAATATAATCTTTAAAAGTCGATGCCAAACGAAAATAAACTGTTGCTTCTTTGACAAATCCAGTTTTAAAACCATTTTCTTTAGCAAACAAAAAACTATAAACATCTTCTCCGGAACCAATATCATGAGGTAAAGAAAAGTGATTTAAAAATTTCCGCGAAAAACCCCTTATTTGACCAGTGCATCTATACAAACCATCTGCATCTCCTAATAACCCGAGAGCAGTATTCCATATACCCACACCGTAGTATGCTAATTTTTCTGCGAAGGTCTTGGGTAATAAAGGCTTGTGGTTTCCGCATATCAGATCTGCTTCGTATTGGTAAGCAAACTCGACAAGCAAACTAACCACGGAGTCATGAGCAAAAATAACATCAGCATCAAACTGAATGAGGTAATCTGTTTCTATAATTTTAAACAGCTCGTTTAATCTTACAACTTTACCTTTTTGATCTAGGTTGTCTATTACTCTAATTTTGTCACTTCCTACTTCATTGGCTAACTCAACAGTTCTATCACTGCTACCATCAGAAACAACAATGATCTCTTTTAACTCAAAAGTTTCTTGTTTTTGAGTAAGTAAAGACACCAGAAGCTGTTTGATGTTAGCCTCTTCGTTGTAAGCAGGGATACCGATTGTTACCGTAGGTTTATATGACACAATAAATTTTATAATTTCTTTGAAGTCTGAGATGGTTCCCAGTTGGCTGAATTTGTAACTTTATATGGATTCAACGCTCTAACCATTTGCACTATGATATAGCTTACAAACAAGATCGGATTCTTTATAAAAAACTTTATGCTGTGCGTAAGTAATATGTTCAGAGGTATTCTATATTCTTCAGCCACATTGATACTTGGAAATAGCTGCTGAATGGTCTGCTGGCTATTTGCAAACCGAATACTTTGTTTGTAATGATCTTTAAGATTTTGCGGAGAACGATATAGTACCCGAGCGTCATTCTGATAGACAAACTTGTACCCTTTTTCTTTGGCGGACAAATAGCTAAAAGCATCTTCCCCCACCGAATGAGTCCAGTGAATTTCTTTTGCGAACTTTTCAGAGAAAGCTCTGGAATGACCGTGGCAATTGTAGACGTTGTCGCCACCATGCCAAGCCTCAGCCATCGAATCTCTAATTTGAACACTGTAGTTTAGTATTGATTCAAAAAAACTTTCAGCTTTTACTGGAGTACCCTTGCCACTAACTAGACCAACAGAGGGATCTTTAACAATAGGTTCTACCAGCTTCTCTATGAAGCTCAAGTTCTCTGGTAAAATATCAGCGTTTAGTATTACTAAAACGCCTTCTATGAACATAGAGACAATCTCGTTCTGTCTTTCGCCTAATCCTTTATTCTCTTTGCTATCAACTACAACTACTTTCTCATTTCCAACCGACTTGGCCAGCTCAACAGTTTGGTCGCTGCTACCATCAGAAACAACAATAATCTCTTTCAACTCAAAAGTCTCTTGCTTTTGAGCAAGCAAAGACTCCAGAAGCTTCTTTATGTTAGCTTCTTCGTTGTATGCAGGAATGCCAATTGTTACTGTAGGTTTGTTAGACATAGTTAGTCTTCAATTAAACGCAAACTGCGCTTTGCCATAACGTCCCAGTCAAAGTTCTGAGCCCACTCGACCGCATTGGTTGCCATTTTCTGACGTTCTTTATGATTTCTCAGTAAGTACGTAATTTTGTCTGCCATTTCATTGACATCACCATACTGAACCAAATAACCGCTGTGCAAATCGCTGACACTGTCACGTAAACCAGGAACATCGCTAGCCACAACTGGTGTACCACAAGCGTTAGCCTCAATAGTTGTAATTCCCCAGCCTTCCATCATCGATGGGTTAACGAAAACCCATGCACGCTGAAGTAGTCTGGTCTTTTGACGTTCAGATATCTTCCCGACAAACTCTACCTGATCTTCCAAACCGAGATCTGTAGCAAAAGCTTCTAATGCAAAACGTTCTTCTCCATCTCCAGCAACGATCAAGCGAGCATCAGGAACAGATTCCAATGTTTTGCGGAAAGCAGCAATCAACATATCAACGGATTTGTAAGCTTTGAGTCGACCCAAGTAAACGACCAACGGCACAACTGCTTTTTCACCAGGAGTCATGGCTTCCAAGTTCACTCCAGGATGGATAATCGAGATTCCAGCCAAGCCCATATTCAAACTTTCCATATCCTTACGAGAAGAATCGGAAATAGTGATGAAAGTTGTGTCGCGATACGCCCATGGCATCAATTTCCCTTCCATGAAAGTCGCAAGAGCTGCAAGTGGCCTGCTTAGATACTGACGGAAGACATCCTGATGAACATGATGTAGCAAACAATATATATCCTCATTAGCGTAAAGAGGCGTAAAGAATGGCAAACCATTCTGACAATCGATTATCGTATCAAAACGACCACGGAATCGGAACATATAGTAGAAGAAAGCCCAGACGTAAACGAAGTAGAAGCCACCGCGACGAATGACGTCGACTCCTTCGATAGTTTCTTCGCGAGTTTGCTTGCCATCGTTACCGGTGAACATAGTAACGCGATGTCCAGCTTCCACCCAACGCTTTGCGAGTTCATGTATATAAACTTCCGCGCCACCAGCATAGGCGTGAGTGGTGTCTCTCCAGTTGAAAACTAGAATGCGCTTACCAGTGCCTTTGTAGTTAAGCTGTGGTAGAGGTGCGAACATATCGAATAAGTCCGTAAGATTACGCAAGATGAATCGTGAGTTACTGCTAACCGCATGCCAGATGACACTGCTAAACAAACTAGTCGAACTTACAACCAGCATGACTGTCGCGATCTGAGAAATGCTGTCGTGGAAGAAGCGAATGCTGACGACGAGCAAGATAGAACTAATAAGCGCGATGAACGAGAACTTGTATTCGCGCTTAGCGGTGTGGTAAGCAATGATCGTTCCTGAAATAACGAAGAAGACCATGGCTAAAGAATAGTTAAAGAGATACGGCAAGATCGCTTCAGCTTTATCGCCTAGTAAAATCGGTACTGTGATAAAACCGAACACCCCAACACCCAAGAAAGCTACTAAGGAAGTGAGTAAAATGCCTTTGAATAAACGATAGAAGTCCTGACGAGAATCAGTTCCCGCTCCTTCGTGACGGCTGACTATAGACACAGTGAAGGTGGCCAAGATTGAACCAAAGAAATAGACCATCTTTCCGACTAAAGAAAGTAAAGCGTACCTCCCTGCTAGTTCGGGTGTTAAATAGTGCTTAGCGAGCAAGACATCGAAGTTCAAAAACGCTGCTGCGGAAGCGGCGGTGATTAAAGTTGCAGAAAAATACTTACGGGGAAATTCGTATACGTAATTATCGGGAGAAACAACGCCCTTGGCACGTAAAGCTTTGGCAGTATACATATAAGTTACAAACCATGAGACCACAATTGAAGCTGGGAGTGCGAGTGAAGCCGCTTGCGGGAAACCAAGCTGAACCAAAGCCACAGCGAACACTAACTTCGACAACGCTTCAATGACAATAGCGCGGCCCAGAAGGCCAAACAAGAACTCCCCTTTCAAAAATCCACTTTGAATACTAGAAAGTGCGCCGAAAATAATTACAGGAGTAAACAACAGAACTAATGAAGTGCTTTCAACTTGGAAGAAGCGCATCGTCACAGGAATTAAAGCTAACCATACTACAGTAAGCAAGACAGAATATAAAAATGACTTACGCAAAGTGTGGTTAAGGAAACTGTTTATCCAACCTTTCTTGTTACCGCCAGACAAAAACGCGACTTGGTAGTTTACAGATGACCCAAGACCAGCCAGTAACACTCCAAACAAACTTAAGAACGTGTTGAACAGAGACACTGTGGCAAAATCAGACAATGACAACGAACGACCAAGCACCGCGTTGAACAAAAAGTTCAAAACATTAGCGATCATGTTGGCTGCAACGAACCATGTTCCTGCTGTCATGTTGGAAGACACGAGTGACGCTGCGGATTTGCCTTTCGAAAACCAAGTCTGAGGTTCAGTTGCTGCAGTAATAGGCTCTTCGTATACAGATGCTTCCACGCTTAAGGAAGATTCAAACTCTGGAATGAGAATCGGAGCGGTTTTAGTTTGGGTACCTTGAGCAAAACCAGATTCAGTGTCCACGTCTTGTTCCATCGCCACTTTTTTGTCCGCCAAATGGAGACCATGAACAGTCTTGGCCCAGTAGTGTGGCTTGCGAATAACTTCGTACAAAGCTTGCCATGCTGCCGCTGACATCATCAACCAGTAAAATGGCACCACAAAAGCGTACTTGATCAAACTATAGTGGCCACGCTTAGCACAACCGATCATATAGTAGTACAAATACAAGAAGTTCCCGAAAATCAAAGCAGTCACACCAACGTATAGCACAGCTGAGGGAAAGAATGACTCAATGAACGGCCCGGCTTGAGCACGAAACACGAAATAAACGATAGTAATAACCCACATGAATGGGTTAATGAACATCGACAAGATTTTACCACCAACCACAAACTGGAAATAAATGAGCTGAGGGTTTTTCCAGTCCGTCATCAGCTCCCCTGGCCTGCGCATGTGAACCAAGTAGCTCTGGATATACCCTTTAATCCAACGACTGCGCTGACGATACCAGTTCAGCAAATCACTGTTGGCTTCTTCATGAGTTGTAGAGTCAACAATCGCAGTACGATAGCCACGCTTCACTAAACGCATACCCAAATCACAATCTTCAGTCACATTGAAAGCATCCCAACCATCGAGTTCGCGAATTTTTTCAGCTTTGAAATGATTTGAAGTTCCACCGAGAGGAATTGGTCCGTTAATCGACTGAATTCCTGGCAAAATCAAATCAAACCATAAACTATACTCAGCTGTGAACACTCGAGTTAATAAGTTTTGGTGTGGATTATAAAAATTAAGCTTGGCCTGAATACAAACGATCTCTGGATCAGATTTAAAGAAAGCAATAAATGCTTTTTTCAACTGCAAAGGATCTGGCACATCTTCAGCGTCGTAAATAACGATGAACTCACCGGTCGCGTGTTGCAAACCGTAGTTCATAGCTTTCGGTTTGGTCTTTGGCTTGCTGTTTGGTACAACAACAATGGTAAACCACTCCGGTAAATCCATAGCTCGAGCACGACTAATAGTTTCTGTGTCATCTTCTTCGAGCTGAAGCATAACTTGCAACTTGCTCTTGGGATAATCCAAGTTGTGCATAGCCTCAATGAACTGCGGTAGAACTTGCCACTCTTTATATAGAGGGCAGAACACTGTGTACTTCGGCCAGATGTCAGCAGGCATGGAAGCAATCTCTTCGGCGCTTACGGTGATCTCTGGAGATTTTGAAAAGCTACGGTAAACTAAAAATAAATTAAATAGAAGGTCAGCGAAATATGCAAAAGTAATAACTGCGAATAAAACGACAAAAGTTAAATGCCAATTTAAATAAAAAGCGAGCGCTAAGATGACGAGCAATCCTACTATAATAAGCTTTTGAAAATGAGTGACGCTAACGAACGCTGTCTCTTTTGTAGCCAAATTAGTGTGAGGGACAAACTCAGCTTCCTTGTGGTGAAACCCTGTGCCCTTTAGCTTAGTAATAGCCGGGCTAAATTTGACCACACCAGGATCTTCTAATCGATGTCGAAACCGACGCAAAGCATTACGCAATGGACCATATTGAGCTGTCAGATCTTTCGACGTTGTAGGTTTCTGTAAAGGCATATATAAACGAAAAATAAACCGCGGTCTGTTTTTGATTTTGCGGTTTACTTTTAAGAGGTAGTGTGCGAACTTGTTTGATAACTATACGACATTTTGGTCAATTTAGCAACCCATGCTTCCCAGCGATTATCAGGCCTCAATATCAATCATGCTTTGTTCATATGAAATATAAATCAAAAAAACCACTCAAACGGGTGGTTTTAGAATTTAGCAATAATTTACTTGATGGCTACACCAGCTGTGTAGTTGCTGAGATCAGCTGTAATCGCGTTACTTTGGGAATATCCATATGTGCTAAATACAGAAGCAGAAGTGAAAGCACGGGACTTACCATCAGAGATGATGTAATAGCTACCAGTCTTATTGACCAGAGTCCCATCACGGAACTTCACGAGAGAGCCTTCGCCCAAAGCTCGGTCAGCCGCGTTAGCATTGACAATGCGGTCGTAGCTAAAGCCATAAGTATTAAGAACTGCTTCGGATTCAAAACCACGGCGCTTGCCATCGAGGATCCACCACACAGTTTGGCCATCAAGCACAAGTGCGCCTTCTGGATGGGTGTTGGTCGGATCTGTGATTGGTGTACCGGATGTGTAATCTGACAAGTTTATAGTAAGCAAGTTATCGAAGCGATAGCCTAGTTCGGTAAACACAGAAGCGGAAGCAAACCCGCGCTTGCTGTTGTTCTCACCGATCATATAGACAGTGCGTCCGTCAGTAGCATCAATAACTAATGTACCAGGTAAAGCTTTGATGATGTTTGAATCGCTGGATGACAAAGATTTGTCAGCAGCTTTGATGGCAACAGCTTGAATGAAGCGATAGCCATGAGTCTTGTACTCATTAGCGTCACGGAAACCGAAGCGCTGACCATTCTTGATAAGGTAGATTGTGGTACCGTCGAGCACGAGAGTGCCGTTTGGATGAGCGCTGATGGTTGCACCACGAACGCTTCCACCACCGCCGCCTCCGCCACCACCGCTACCAGATGAAGAGGATTCAACGACCACAGTACGAACAACTTGAGTTGCAGGGTTACCAGCAGCATCAGTAACGTCGTAAGTGACGTAGTAAGTGCCAACAATAGCAGTGTCTACTGTATTGCCAACAAGGATTTGAGCGGTTAGGTTACCGTCGATGTTGTCAGTTGCAGTGGCACCGGGATCAATAAAGGTTGAATTTGTTGGAATGGTAATAGTTGCATCGCCGACTAGAGTAATTACCGGGGCTGTAGTGTCAGGAGCAACAGAAACATTAACTGTACGAGTAACTTGAGTAGCGTTGTGGCCAGTACTGTCTTCTGCGTCGTAAGTAATAACGTATGTGCCAACAACAGCGGTGTTTACAGTATCACCACCAACGATTACAGTGACGCTAGCGTCGTGGTCATCAGTAGCAACTGCACCTGGATCTGTAAAGACATCACCAACTTGCAAGTTGATATTTGCAGCACCATTTAATGTAATAACTGGAGCGGTATCAACTGGAGCAGAAGCACCACAGTCAGAGACAGAACCGCTGGTCATCAAGCGAACACCTTGATCGACAGTACAAACTTTTACATTTTGAGTGTTGATCATATCAACAGTGGCTTGAAGTACCCCTGGGAAAGCACCAAAGGGTTGGCTCTCTGGAGTGACGTCAGTGGAGATATTATGGAAAACTAAAATTAACCAGTGGCGATCAACTCGAGCTTCAGTAATCCAAGCTTGGATTTGAGGAACAGTAGTGTCTGCATTTACAGAATGTGTAAGTAAACCGTTCTTAGGAGTATTCTTTGTACTAATACCTTCGGTAACTGTACGTCCGGACTCGTAACCAGCATCATTTAAGATGCTTTCGACAACAGCGTTATGCTGTCCTTCGGGATAAGCGAAAGAATGGGCTGGAGAAATGCCATGAGTAACGAGATCTTGTCGGCCACGGGCAATCTCTAATTCAGCAACACCGGGATCAATCATGGTTAAGTCAGGGTGAGTTTCAGAATGACCACCAATTTCATGACCAGCTGCTTGCATAGCTAACGCTTGGTCACGGGTTAAGTAACCAACGGCACCGAAGTTAAAATCTTTGGCTTCGAAAGCGTCAGTTGTAACAGGTTCGTGAACAATCTGAACTGACTTGGCGTTTACAGGGATATAGAAAATAACATTGGTTGTGGTGAAGTCTGCAGAAGCAGCATAAGTGTCGGTTCCGCCATCAAGACCAGCTTTGACAACTGTACCGTTTGCCAAAGTTACATAAGCGACGACTGTGTTTGCAGGACCTTTGTAGGAATCAGTAAAGCGGTAAGGTTTGTCAGCGATCACGTTCTGAGGAGCGTAGTACCAACCATCTTCAGGATGAGTAGCATCAGTTGC
>CAYOVR010000001.1:17699-23941 GCA_964407465.1 uncultured Candidatus Saccharibacteria bacterium | reverse complement strand
AACCAGAAGAGACGTTTGTGATTAAGTAGAAAGTTCCTTTGTAACCATGGGAGGCTAAAATTGTTTGAACACCGTACTGTTCAGAAGACTGATGAGACAAGAACCCATCATCAAAAGTCAGAGAGACAAAGCCAGCGTCAAAAGCTCCGGCTCCGCCTGGAACTTCTTCTAAGCTATAGTCATCTACAGTTAATGTCCCGACGCTCTTCAAGATATGGAACACGGTCATGAAGCTAGCGCCAGCTGGAGCAGTAAAGGTTCCTGTAGCAGTAGCGACACTTGGAGATGCAGGTACCGTAAGGTAACCTTGGTAAGCGTTGCTTGGAAGCAAGGTGTGAGTTGCGTCAGAGAACTGAGCGGTCAACTCAGTAGGAACGTCAGAGGTGTACTTGCTTGTGAAGGAGTAACTGAATCCAGGAGTGACTGGGACATCAGCAAAGTACCACTTGGCATCACCGTCAGTATAAGAAGTGATGGTGAGAGTAGCAGCTCGAGATTCTACTAGACCAGTAGATGGATATGTAAGGCTGCGATCGTTGTCGCCATAGCCACCACGGAACCACTGATCAGGAGCGTCAACAGTTGGAGCACCAGTAAGTGTTCCTGTTTCAAGACCAGGATTTAAAATTAAGTTAGCAGCGAGTGCTTGAGGTGCAAGAACCACCATGACACATAACACAGCTACTACTGAAAAAAAGTTTTTGGAAAATTTGTTCATATAACATCTCTTCCGACACGACGAGCTAAGTCTATCGGAGTGTTAATAATTTGTTTATAAAATCTTTAAATATAATTGATCTCGGAAAAGCTAAAATAAAAAAACGCCATCGGTTTACTTACTGAGCGTTTTGTTTATACTAACTTTTGTTTTGCCAAGAATTTATTTGGCTTACTAGTATACAATTTTTGGGATATTTACGCAAGGCCAAGGTAGAAATAATTTTTTCACTCTTAATTCATGCCTTTTCTGGTCTAAATGCATTGAAAAAAGCGCTTAGTTATGCTATAATGATTAGAAGTCGCAATAATCTAACTAATATATGAAAACACACATCAAACTGTGGCCCGTATGGATCGTTGGAGCAGCAACTTTATGCAGTACTTTAATATTAAGTGAAGCCCACGCTTACAAAGTGGACCTCAATTTCCCGCCAACGGCATTGAGCGTTCCTCACTTCTACTATGAAGATGGAGAAGTTGAAGGAAGCTATAGCAGATGGGATCGAAACAGAAATCAATCTAATTTTAATGAAACAACCGTAGCCCCACTCCCGGGAATCAACACTTCCACGAGTGCTACAAGCACCGCAAGTGGTCGAACCCTGCCACGAAACAGTTTTGCTTTTCGTCGCGTGCCCCGACCTGCCCCATCTACACCTGTGACACCAACACCGGCGCCTACCCCGGCTCCGACACCAGCACCAACTACACCTACACCAACTAAACCAACAACCCCGGCTCCGACACCAGCACCAACCCCACCAGTCGGACCAATTAATCCTAATCCAACACCGACTCCTGTGCCAACACCTGCGCCTACCCCTACTCCAGCGCCAACACCTACAACGACAGCTTCCTCGAAGCTACAATGGGGTGCTTTCACTGGGTGGTCAGATAGCGACATCAGTGGCTTTGAATCACTTGTTGGTAAGCCGGTTAACATCGTGACTATTTTTGCTGGTCTCGATAGTAACAGTCCGTTTCCCGAAGACTTTAAAAGCAATGTAGCAGGTAAAAACAAAACCCTACTCATCTTCTGGGAACCATACAACTCAACCTTAGACCAAATTAACAACGGAAGCCTCGACGCCTACTTCACCAAGTACGCAGCAGATGCTAAAGCTTACGGTGGTAAAGTTATCATCGCTCCATTCCACGAAATGAATGGTAACTGGGATCCGTGGGGCGGACCCGTTGGCTCTAACACCCCTGAAAAAATTATTAGCGCCTGGAAGCGCATGCACGGCTTCTTTGGTTCTGCGACAAACGTAAAATGGGGTTGGGCCGTTAACAACATTTCGGTACCAAATACCTCAGCCAATGCTATCTCAGCTTACTGGCCTGGAAGCGCTTACGTTGATTACGTCGGACTCGACGGATTTAACTTTGGTAGCCCATGGCAAAGCTTTGACCAGGTATTCGGTTCAGCTATCTCACAGACCAAAGGTTATGGCAAACCGATCTATATCATGTCCATGGCTTCAGCCCAAGGAACGAACAAGGCCGCCTGGATTACTGACTTCGGCGCTCAGCTTGCTAAGCATCCCGAAATTGTCGGTTGGGTCTGGTTTAATGAAAACAAAGAGAAAGATTGGCGCGTAAACTCTGATGCCGCTTCCCTAGCCGCATTCAAAGCCATTCTACCTCAGTAAGAAAATCTCATATATAAAAAAGAAGACCGGGTCGAGAGCATCATTGCTCTCGCCCGGTTTTTGCATACAGCGTTGTGCGCTGCATCGGTTGTGGCGGCCGTAGGCCGCGTTACTGGGGCATGATGTCGAGACCCTCATCGAGAGTCACGACGTCAATCAGACCGTTGTCGCGCAGTTCGTCCGCGTACTCGCAGATCTGCGCGAAGTTGCTGGTGCTGATCGCGTAAAGCGCGATGTCCGGATCGAACTCGTTCTCGACCTGGTGGAAGAGAACGATCAGCCAGACACGGTCGATAGCTGCCTGGTCCATGGCTGCTTTGACTTCAGCGACGATGGTCTCGGGATCCGAGCTCGTCGAGTAATCAATCGCCAGAACCCGAAGGTCGTATCGATCCGTCCCGCGGTCATTGAAGCCCGACTTCGTCCCGCGAGCACCACTACAATAGACTTCTCTGACGAGACAGTCGACCGCAGCGTTCGTCAACCCATACGGATAGACGAAGGATCGTGTCGGGATCCCGCATTCATCGAGGTCATCGAAAGACCCGCGAATCTCACACCGGGCCTCCTGGAAGTCGACCGCCAGAGGATCCGGCTGGTCGAGCGAGGTTAGGTCTGGGTGAGTGCGGGAATGGGAAGAGATCCCAAATCCGCATTCCTGCAGATATTGCAGGTCGCCGTGATTCATCCGGCCCCACTCACCGAGTAGACCGGTTGGAACGCAGAAGCTCGCCGTGAGCCCGTACAGGTGGAGTTGCGGGACCGCATTCTCCATCTGATTGGCCCACGCGTCGTCGAAAGTGAAGGTTACCCGACCAACGTCGAACTTCGACTCAGTCAGGTAGTAATCGTCGACTGTGAGGGTTCCCGCGCTCTTGAGGATACGCAGGAACGTCACCTTCACGGCCTTCGCGGGCGCGACGATCGTGTGATGCACGGTCGTCCATTCATCCACCGGCCCAAGCGTCAGGATAACGGGATCGAGCCACGTCTTCCCCTTCTTGTTCGTCCACTGGACGAACAGCTGGGTGTCCACGTCACTGATGTATTTGTGACGGAACGTGTACTCGGTTCCGGCAGTCACCGGAACGGGCAACGGAAACCACTCGGCCTCCGCGCGTCGGTTGTAGGTACTCATGGCGACGGTGGCCGCGCGCGAACCGCACGTGCCCTCGACTCCAGAATAGCTGTACTGACGCTGGTCCGAACCGCGTCCCTTGACGCCGTCCGCGACCCACTGAGCCGGTACGACGGAACCGTCCGCACCGGTAGCCTCGAGTTCGAGGTCGCCGTTGGGGATGAGATTGCCGACGATCGGGGCGCCGAGCTTGTTGTTGGCTCGTGCCGACGAAAGACTGTCAGCGATGCCGAACGAAAGAAGCATGGCCATGGCTACTACGTACAGCCAGATGCGACTCTTCATGTGTGTCTCCTCCGAAAATGGATTGTAGGGAACAGTACGCCGGATATGTGACCAGGGTGTGTTGATTGTGCTTACTACGGCGCGCAGTAAGACCCATCATTTTGCCACAGATTTAAGCCCCCGTCAATGGACTTTCCCGGCCTGCCAGCAACAAAAAAAACGTGCCAACTGGGACGCTTTTCCAAATATTATTCCTGGGCTTGGGACTTATTGACCCATTCTTGTCGCTCGCAAGCGTAGAATAGCAAAGGTTGTTTGTTATCTTTGAGAGCACAAGTAGTATCAAGAAGGGCTAAAAAGTTTTGTCTCCAAAAACTTGTGCCATTCCAAGTATCCACCGCCCTTGAGCTTACTCGACGGACGATTTTAACATTTGAATATTCATCAATAGTGCTAACATGCACCACTAAATATGCACCTGTAGAAACCAGGGCAGTAATTATAAAAATGATGGCGTAAGATAAATATTTCATAGCTTAGACTTTGGTTTCTATGGTTGGTTTACGCAACGAGCGAGCATAGCCCATGGTTTTACGTACAACAAAAAACAATCCCTTTACTAGAATAACTAGCACATGGATTAAGAGTGAGAGTCCGAAGAATGGGATGAATGGGTTCATATTTCTACTCGCTGAGGTTTAAACCAGATTAAAGTATTTTTTCGAAGAATAACAACTTTTACAAACTGCTCAATGAAAATGTAAGCATTAACATAAGACAGGAATAAATACGGGATAGGGGCTAAGAGTAAATCAGCACGCTTGTCTTTGTAAGCGGCGTATGCGGCAAAAGCAAAGGTCAAAAGCAATGACGGTATCAAAAAGATAAAAGTAATATGGATGCTAATTAACGGGGTCAAGAAGAGTAACACAGAAAAAATTAAACCTTCAATATATAGCAAAGATAATTCCATAGCATGCTGTGGTCGTTCAATAACTGTACCGCGATGCTTCAATAAATTTTGCCATCCCCCACCAAACCAACGACGCATCTGGTTTATATATGAGTGCAAGGTTGCAGGATCCTGAGTAAGCACCAAAGCTTTCCGAGTGTAGTTGATATGGAAACCGTGCTTATGAAGTTTATAAGTGAAATCTAAATCTTCAGTTAAAGTGTCGTGATCAAAAGTTAAATACTTGCGAAAAATATCAGTACGGAAAGCACCTGCAGCGCCAGGAATCACCATCATCACACCTAAGTAGCTCTGGGAGAGTTTATGAATATGATTGCTGATCACGTATTCGAATGCTCTGCAACGAGTGAGCCAGTTGTATTTCATACTGCGAACCATACCCGACACAGCGCCGACTTGTGGACTATCAAAGCCCAAAACAATTTCTTTAACAAAGTCTTCGTGCATTATGGTGTCACCATCGGTCATTATAACAATGTCACCGGTAATAAACCCCATGCCATATTCTTGAGCTGAGCTTTTGTTTCTAGTGTTCTTTGGAGTACGCACAACCGTAACTTGCTTAGCGTACTTTTTTAATATTTCGGCAGACTTATCCGTACTACAATCATCAACCACCACAATTTGATCGGCGGGCTGGGACTGACTTAAGCACGATAGAACACAGCGTTCTATCGTTAGTTCTTCGTTGTAGCAAGGGATTAAAATCGACGTCTTCATGCGAAATTTATGATAATAAGCCTTATAGTATACGAGATTATGCGTTAAAAGTCAATAGATAGGCGTTTTTGTGATGGGACGCAAAAAGGAGTCTCGATATTCTCGCGACTCCTTTTCTGATTTTCCTAAAATTTTTCTAGCTAACTAGCTTCTCAAGCACTTCAATGTGCTCAGGAGTGTTCGCTCCCATTCCTTCTATAGGGTTCTGAATTATATAAGAAGCTATGGGCTGATTCTGAGAAACCGCGCGCTCAATTAAATCTGTTAAATAAAATTCGTGAGCATTATTGGCAGTGGTAATGGAGTTGATATTCTCCCAAAGCCACTTAGGATTGAAAGCATAATAGCTTGCGTTAACTTCTGTGATAGCTTTTTCTTCATCAGTTGCGTCTTTGTACTCAACGATACGAGTGATGGTTCCTTGGGCGTCACGCACAATGCGACCGTATTGCAAAAATGGCAGAGACTCACCATCAAAACCTGGAACACGGATAGTTGCAAGCGAAACTGTTGCTCCACTAGCTTCGTGAACATCAAGTAATCCAGCAATTGTGTTGCTGCTAATAAAAGGGTGATCCCCTGGAAGCACTATCAAATTTTCAATTGGAAGCTTCTCTAAACTTTCACGGGCACAAGCCACGGCATGACCGGTCCCAAGCTGTTCGCGCTGCCAAACATAGTTATAGCTCTCCCCCATTGCGCTAATTACATCCTCACCCCGGTATCCAACGATGATGCTGATGTCTTTTACAACTTTGGAAATGCTCTCAGTTAAATGATGGAGCATCGGAGTTCCATTTACAGGAGTTAAAAC
>CAYOVR010000001.1:0-17689 GCA_964407465.1 uncultured Candidatus Saccharibacteria bacterium | reverse complement strand
AGCCGTTTGCATCCGAGTGCCTTTGCCTCCTGCTAAAATAAGTACGTGATTTTTCATACGGTTACCTCTAAAATTTCTTAAATAAAATACAGCTCCTTATTTAAACATGAGATGCCTATTTCGTCAAGCGAACAAAAATCTTATCCATCTTACTCTTCGACTAACTCAGCCACAACCACAAAACGCTTAAGCGCCGTACCAACAGGATATGAAGTCTGTAGACTTAATAGCTTCTTTTCAAAATTTTGCTGGTCGAGCACGCTTGTATCTTGCGGACTTACTACAATCGTACTGACAGCTTTATATTTAAACAATTTTCCTTCTTGATCAGTGATATAAATAAGCTCACCAATTTTTATATGAGGCAACAATGCAAACACGGTCTTGTAATTGCCTTTAGTCCATGCAAAATCTGAGGAGTGTCCAAAGAAGTAAGCGTTCCCTGCTTGACCTGGTTGAGCTGTGTCCGGAAAATGGACAACCCCATCCTGAAGAAGCTTTTGATAATTCTCTTCGGTAGGTTCAGTCGTGTAAAGTAAGGGTGCATTGATTCCAAGTGCGGGAATCTCTAAAAGATTGGGCTCTGAAGTCTCAGCGGTGTCTTCTTGGAGAGATTGCCTAGTATCGTTTTGACCAAAGTGAGTGCCAAACATGTAATTAAACTGGGATCTGAAAAAACCAAAATTAAGTGCAACAAAAATTACACCTATCGCTAATACCGCGCCAATAATTCGATAAATCCATGAACGCATATGCCTATTGTATCACATTTGAAATTTGATAGATCGGCAAGAAAACTGCAAGCGCAAGGCAGCCAATCACGATCCCGATTATAATCATGAGCACAGGTTCGAGAAGTGACGACAACATCTGCGTTTTGTAAGCAATCGAGCGTTCGTAATACGCGGTAATGTATGCGGCACTCGACGTCAGTTTTCCTGACCGTTCACCAACCTCGATAATTAGTTGAAGCTGAGACGAAAACAATGCAGGATACTTTTTAATCGCCACTGAAAATGGAGTCCCACTCAGTAAAATGTTATTGATGTCATCAATCGCTTTTTTGTACACGGTGTTGCGAACAGTTCGATTGGCAATATGCACACCCTGGACCAAAGGCAGGCCACTTCCCAGCAGTGTTTCCAGATGGCGAAAAAATTGAGCGGCATTCAAATCAGCGACGAGCTGACCAAAAATAGGAACCTTGAGCAAAGCTTTGTGCAAATAATGTCTGAAAGTTTCTTTGCGATATGCCCAAGCCATTATCAAAACTATTAAAACCACTCCTGATATGATGTACAGCGCAGACTCACGAAAAAATTGTCCGGTACTCATCAACATCCGAGTAAACAAAGGAAGCGGCGCGTGCAAATCACGATACAACTGAGACAGCTTGGGGAACACAAACCACACCAGCCCAACCATAACCGCTACTAACACCAATACTACTATAAATGGATAGGTTAAAGCTCCAATAACTCGTCGCCGAAGCTCGTAACTGTACTCCAAATTAGCCGCAATTCTTTCCAAAGCTTTACTTAATTCCCCAGCAGATTCTCCGACACGAATTGTTTCAAAAATTAGTGAAGGAAAGAGTTTGGGATGGCGAGCAAAAGCCACAGATAACCTCTGGCCATTTTTTATGTCATCAGTAATCTGGCCAAGAGCATCATTAACGACAGACACGGTCACTTGTTGGCGCAAACACTCCAGCGCATACAACACCGAAACTCCCGCGTGAACCATAACTGCCAGATTTCGAAAAAACACAATTTTTTCTTGAATCGGAAACCGTTGAAAAGATTTTAAAAAGTTAGTCATCGTAATGAGTTATGCGTAATAATTCTGAAAACGTAGTTGTCCCTGCTAAAACTTTTTCTAGCGCATCATAAACTAGAGCTCGAAAGCCAAATTGCTCAGCAATGCTTCTTAGACTTTCGGTGGAATGACGACCAAACAAGGCTTCACGAATAGTCCCATTCATTTCCATCAGTTCATACACCCCAACTCGACCATTAAACCCAGTCATGCGGCAATTCGTGCAACCAACCCCAACCATAAACTCAGCGTTCTTAAGTTTATCGATAGACAAACCCTTGTCTTTCATAATTTTCAGAATGTCTTGGCGCTGAACTATTTTTGATACAATATGATCATCTAAAATTTGAGGTTTCGCGCAATCTCCACAGACTCGCCTAACCAAACGCTGAGCAATAACTAAATTTACAGTTGAACTAATAACAAACTCTTCAACTTTCATCTCTAAAAAACGAGTGAAAGCTGACGGAGCATCGTTGGTGTGTAAAGTTGTTAAGACAGCGTGACCGGTGAGCGCGGCATTCGTTGCCATGTGCATCGTCTCGGAGTCTCTTATCTCCCCAACCATCAGCACATCTGGATCCTGACGAAGCAGGGCTCTTAAACCAGAAGGAAAATTCAACTCAACACTGGGATTAATCTGAGTTTGGTTCACTCCAGGTACTGAACGCTCAATAGGATCTTCGAGCGTAGAAATATTCAAACTTCTCTTAGTGTATTGCGCAAGCAAACTGTAGAGAGTTGTGGTTTTCCCGCTGCCCGTTGGACCACAAACAACAATCAGTCCAAACGGTTTCTCAACATTTCGCAAAATAATTTTTTGATGAGCTTCGCTCAAACCTAAGCTCGCCAACGAAAAGTCGTTACTCGACTCATGGATAATCCGAAGGGCAATCTTCTCACCATATAGTGTGGGCATCGTTGAGACGCGCAAAGATACCCCTTCCGCAAACGACAGTTCTATACGGCCATCTTGAGGACGACGTTGTTCATCTAAACGAATATTTGCCATGATTTTCAAACGTGCTGAAACAGTTTGATGAACCTCGCTTGGAAAACTAGCATGGTCTGTGAGTAAACCATCAAGGCGGAACCTTACCAAACACTGATGACGCATTGGCTCTATATGGACATCACTAGCTTTTAGACGCAAGGCTTCACCCAACATAGCGTCAACGAACTCAGTAACGTTTTCAGTGTTGAGATCTAGTTGTAATAATGAGTCGGACATGGCCTACCTAACATACACCAACGCAGTTCAAGGAATTCTAAACTTTGACTAAAGTTTTGAAGCGCGTTAGGATAGAGCCACCTAAAAGGAGGTGACCCGTGATCATAGAGATGATGTTTTGCGTCGCGGTCGCGCTTCAGGTTGATGTAACGTTACCGGTCTGGGAAGCGCAAACACCAACCTACCGCACCACCAGTACCCAGCTCAAGGTCTCATGGTCTGAGAATTCAACATGCACAGTCGCGTTGACCGCAGATGGCAATACGGTCTTCATCAATGCGACAGGGATTCGCCAAGGCCAGCCGGTCAAGGTCAGTATTCAGATGTCTTACGCCAAGGACCTCAACGGAAACGACGTCGTCACACTGTACTACGACAATCGTCCAAACAATGAACTGACCGAAGCGCCTATGGATCTCCTCGATGACTTCTCGCTGCCGTTCATGTACATACCGCAAGAACGACTGCGTTGGTTCATGAGAAAGTATCCCAAGAGCCTGAAGGACCATTCCGTCGTTATCCCGATCAAATTGGTGTCGGCGTCCGCGCCGATACCAAAAGCGACCAACCCCTGCGGGATGGTCGCTGTTTTTTTATGTTATCTTGTTGCTGCCGCTGGGTTAACTCCTGGAACAGGACAAGTCCCTGGCATCACTACACCTTTAGGATTGTGTTCCATCGTATCTTCAACACGAGAATGAGGATTCAAATATTGTTCTTTGGCTAAACGATTTATAACTGATAACGCTTCATCGGCATGATCAACTAAATTATATAACTTGGTATCACCTTCATCTATGGCATGATTTTTTTCATACATCACTTTATCAATCCAAGTTAGCAGTGGTTCCCAAAATTCTTTGTTCACCAAGATAACACTAATTGGTGAAATTTTTCGTGTTTGAACTAAAGTTAACATCTCAAACAATTCATCCATCGTACCAAAACCACCTGGGAAGAACACATAAACCTGCGAGGCTGTCGCAAGCATCACCTTACGGGTGAAAAAATAATGAAACGAGGTTGATTCTTTAACATACTGATTAGTACGTTGTTCAAATGGCAACTGGATGTTTAGTCCAACTGATTCCCCGCCAGCTTCCATCGCACCTTTATTGGCAGCTTCCATTACGCCAGGACCACCACCAGTAATAACCGCAAACCCTTCTCGAGCTAAGTTATAAGCGAGCTTGGTTGCGTCTTTGTAGACATCATCTTCAAAACCACAACGAGCTGAACCAAAAAATGTCACTCCACGTTTATAGTGGCGGATGAACTCATACCCTGTTACAAATTCAGACATGATCTTAAAGATACGCCATGGTGACATACCCTCTTGATTCACGGCCACAAATTTTTCCATGTCTTGTGGCGGCAAAACCACGGTCCCATGTTGGACCAATCGACCCTTATTTAACATAAATTGTATTTTTGTTTCTTGTCGATGCGCTTCGTGCGCATCGCGATGTTTTAACTTACTTGTATTATAGCATATTTTTTATAATTTTGCAAGATGTTTTAGAAATAAAAAAAACGGCGGGCGGGGACTGCACGAAAATCGTGCAGTCCCCGCTCGCGCGCTGGTCGGCTTGTGGCCGTGTGGCGTTGGTTACGCCGTGCCGTCGGCGTCGCCATCGTCGACATCACTGACATCGTCCTCGTCGACGATGGTATCGTCGACATCGTCCGCGTCACCGGAATCGTCGCCTTCGGCGTCGTCAGCATCCGCGTCATCGGAGTCATCATCGTCGATCTTCTCGAGATCGCCGCTGTCCTCGGCATCATCTTCCGCGGTGTCACCGTCCGTGCCATCGAGGGGGTTGGTGTCATACGACACGTCACCCGAATCGGCGACCTCGTCACCGTCTCCGTCCGTTCCCTCCGGCGGAACGGTCTCGTCGTCGCTGTTGTCGTCCTCGGCGATGGCATCCAACTGGCCCTTCCTCGTGAGGATGCCGTCCGCGAGAATGCCCGCCGGGACAGTGGGTCCCAGGCCTTTTCGCACAAACATTCCGTCCATCGACATGATCTGATCCTCCGTCTAACCGCGTCATAGACATGCTGACAGCAATGCTGCAGCCGAACTCAAAGCGATTCGACATCGTACCACAAGTACAGAGGCGCGTCAATGGCCAGCCCCGGACTTAGTCCATCCAGTGCGACATCTCGAGATTGTCAGCCGGATCTTCCTTCGGATCCGGTTTCTTGTCGAGCGGATCACCACCACCGTCAGCGACTTCCTCGGGAGTCTTTGGCGGGACCTCAACGACATTCCCTCCCAGGATTGTCGTCACTCTCTTTCTGCCTTCCACCAGGTTTGCAGGGCGCAACGCGCCATCACTGCGCATCACCTTTTTGTATTCCCTTCCAGTATCCATACCACTCCTTCGTATTGGGACAACTTTTTACACCAAGCCTAAATTAGCACTTGGCCGATCTATGCAATTACGAATAGTACAACACTTTGATGTTTTGGTCAATAATAAAAGCCCTCTTCCGCCAATCGGCGGAGAGGGCTTTTAAATAGTGCGATATAATCTACTTCAAGATTTTCTTAAGATATTGTCCTGTGTAACTCGCTTTGATTCTAGAGACATCTTCCGGAGTTCCAGCCGCAACCAGCTTACCACCCTTGTCCCCGCCTTCAGGGCCAAGATCAACAATCCAGTCAGCAGTTTTGATCATATCAAGGTTGTGTTCAATAACCACAACAGTGTTGCCTTTTTCAACTAGACGATTCAGGACAGCAATCAATCGCTTCACGTCCGCAAAATGCAAACCAGTAGTTGGCTCATCTAATATATAGAGAGTGCGGCCAGTGGAAGCGCGAGAAAGTTCTGTGGCAAGTTTGATACGCTGAGCTTCACCACCCGACAATGTTGTCGCGTTCTGTCCCAAGTGCATATAACCAAGTCCGACTTCAGACAAAGTAATCAACTTTTTGTGAACAGCAGGGATGTGAGTGAAGAACGCCGCGGATTCATCAACGGTCATTTCTAACACATCAGAAATAGTTTTGTCTTTGTAGTGAATCTGTAAGGCTTCACGGTTGTAGCGCTTACCATTACACTCTTCGCAAGTAATGTAGACGTCTGGTAAGAAATTCATCTCGACTTTGATCACACCATCACCGGCACATTTTTCACAACGTCCACCTTTAACGTTGAAACTAAACCGACCAGATTTGTAGCCCTTCATGCGAGCTTCTTTGGTGTCAGCAAACAAGTCGCGAATGAATGTGAACACACCAGTATATGTAGCAGGGTTAGAACGAGGGGTTCGTCCAATTGGTGACTGGTCAATGTTAATGACTTTGTCGATGTGATCCATCCCAATAATTTTCTTGTGCTTACCAGGCTCGTCTTTGCTGTTGTAGAAATAGTTTGATAGTGACTTGGCTAAAATATCGTTAAGCAAAGTTGATTTACCACTACCAGAGACGCCGGTTAACGCGACCATTTTACCAAGTGGAATATCTACGTTTACATCTTGTAAATTAAATTCAGAGGCGCCAAGAATTGAAATCTTTTTACCATTCCCAGGACGGCGCTTTTTTGGTACTTCAATACTCTCTCGACCAGACAAAAATTGTCCGGTAATCGAGTCCTTGTTCTTCATGACTTCTTGAGGTGTCCCTTGAGCAATTAACTCACCGCCGTGCTTGCCTGCTCCAGGGCCGATGTCTACAACCCAATCCGATTCCATGATCGTTTCTTCGTCATGTTCGACGACAATAACGGTGTTACCTAAATCACGAAGTTCTTTTAGTGTGCGAAGTAAGCGTCCGTTGTCGCGTTGATGTAAACCAATGGAAGGCTCGTCTAAAATATACAGAACACCAGTTAAACCAGAACCAATTTGTGTAGCTAAGCGAATACGTTGAGCTTCACCACCGCTAAGGGTATCCGCGCCACGATCCAAAGACAAGTACGACAAACCAACGTTTAACAAGAACGAGATGCGCGCGCAAATTTCTTTGAGAATCAAACGACCAATTTGTAACTCACGAGCCGAAAGATCTTTAAGCAACCCTTGGAAAAAATTATCCGCGTCTTCAATGCTCATTTGAGAGACATCAACAATGCCTTTGTTGCCAACAGTAACAGCTAGAACTTCTGGCTTCAAACGCTTACCGTGACATTCAGGACACTGACGGATACGCATGTAATTTTCAATTTCAGAACGCATATATTCCGAATCAGTTTCGCGATATCGACGCTCAAGGTTTGGGACAACTCCTTCGAACACAGTATTAAATTCATAGCTACCATCACGAGTAGTGCTTTCGCCTTTGACATGAATTTTTTTGTCACCAGTACCGTGTAAAATAATATCAAGATATTTTTTTGGTAAATCTTTGACTGGAGTGTCGGCGGAAAAACCGTAAGCATCCGCGACGGCTTGAACAATTCGTGAATACCATGACAGACGTGAAGTCGTTTTACTCCACGGGCGAATCGCGCCTTCAGCTAAAGTTAGACGCTGGTTAGGAATAACTAAATCTGGTTCGATAGTTAGCTTCGTACCCAAACCTTTACATTCAGGACAAGCGCCATGAGGGCTGTTAAAAGAAAAATCACGGGGATCAAACTCAGACAACTGAACGTGACCATCTGGACATGCGAACTTCTGAGACAACATCATCTCTTTGCCTTTTTTGTCATCAATGACCTGCGCGATAGCTAATTGGTCGCCAATGTCCAAAGCTTTTTCCAAACTTTCAGAGATGCGCCCACGATCTTCAGCATTAATCTGAACACGATCAACGATAACGTCGATGCTGTGCTTCTTCTGTTTATCTAGTCGTAGATTCTGAGCTTCGGCCAAATCCATAACGGTGCCATCAACACGAACACGAGCGAACCCAGCTTTCTTTACTTGTTCAAAAATTGCTTTGTGTTCACCTTTTTGATCGCGAATAAACGGCGCCATCAACATAACTTTTGTACCTTCAGGTAAAGTTAAAAGTTGATCGGTCATAGACTGAATAGTCTGACCAGAAATCTTTTTACCACAAACCGGACAATGAGGAATACCAATACGCGCGTAAAGCAAACGTAAGTAGTCGTAAATTTCAGTAACAGTACCAACAGTTGAACGTGGGTTGTGTGATGCACTTTTTTGATCGATCGAAATCGCTGGAGAAAGTCCTTCAATTTTGTCGACATCAGGTTTGTCCATGAGACCGATGAACTGACGGGCGTACGCAGACAAAGACTCAACGTAACGACGCTGACCTTCCGCATATATAGTGTCAAAAGCTAACGAAGACTTTCCACTACCAGAAAGTCCCGTCATAACGATCAATTTATTACGTGGCAAATCAACGTCGATGTTTTTCAAGTTGTGCTGACGTGCACCACGAATTGTAATTTTGTCTGCGTTGGTATTTTTGGAAAGTTTCTCGGTTTGTTTCTTCATGTAGATCTAACTCCTATATTAGATAATCAGAGTGCGCAAAAAAATGCGTGAGCTAGTTTTGAGCCTACCACGGATGTCAAGACTAGTCAAGGTTCTAGGGCAAAGAAAAAAGCCCGCTCGCCGTCACAGGGGACAGCGAGGGGCAGAGGGAGGAACGCGCGAACGGGAACGAGGGGTTGATCAACCGCCGCCGCCGAAGCGGGACGAAAAGTTCGTGAGGAATTCGAAGAACTCACGAACGGTGTCGGTGACCCGCATCAGAAACCTGTCCTGAGCGTCCCATGCTCTTTTGAGCGGCGCCAAAATGTAGGCGCGGAAGATCGAAACTGGATCGTGGACATACATCCACGTCCGGATCCGTCCCTGCGGTCCTTGTCCAAGCAAGGATTGGCCGATGATCGCGGCCATGACAAGCGAGACTCCCCCGACGAGAACTACCCACCCAACAACGAGACCGATGAAGCCGTTGACCTCGTGGAACGGGGGGAGAAGGTCGAACGTCTCCGGCGCGTTGAACGCCTCGACCACGAGAGGCTCGACGACGACGAAGACGACAGTCAGGTATCCCGTGGTCAGAGCCACGGCGAGCAGAAGGAATCGTAGTGTGCGCATGACAGGACCCTCCAAGTCCAGAAAGAATTGCACCTCCGTGCGAATTAATGACATAGTACCACAAAACTATAGAAAAGTCAAATATGCTCTTAAATAAAGCCTTTTGGAAAAGACGTCCGCACCGTATAATACCTAGGTGAAAGAACTCAAAGCCAAACTCACCACCCTTCCTCAAAAACCTGGCGTCTACTTATTTAAGAATAAAGACGGCAAGGTTATTTATGTTGGCAAAGCAAAGAACTTACGCAGTCGAGTTAATCAATATTTCAGTAGTCATGATAATCGCCCTCAACTCCCCTTTCTCATGCAAGACGCAGTCGATCTGGATTTCACCGTGGTCAATTCTGAGCTTGAAAGTTTATTCCTAGAAAACACACTGATCAAAGAGTATCTTCCGCAATACAACATCATGTTGCGTGATGATAAAAACTACGCGTTCATCACAATTGATTACACCTCACAAATTCCCAAAATTGGTTACGCTCGAAAAGTTGAAAGCACAGCCAAACACATAAAATATTTCGGTCCTTACTCTTCAACCAAAAAAATCAAACAGACCCTCGACTTTGTCCGTCGTGTTTTTCCATATTGTAGTAATACCGAAATTGGTAAACGTCCTTGCTTCTATTATTTTCTTCACCGATGCCCTGGTGTATGTGTCGGACAGGTCACTTTAAAAGAGTATGATCAACAACTTGATAGAATTGTGTTGTTTTTGAACGGGCGTAGCGAAGAAATCAAGAGACAGCTGAAAGTCACGATGAAACAATCCGCCACTAAGAAGCATTTTGAGCTTGCGGCAAAATTACGTGATCAACTCCGCGCATTAGAAGTACTTGATGAACGCCAAGTTACGATCTTTCCATCAAAAGTTAACTGGGATTTTGTTTCTGTGATAGTAAAAGGCCCCACCGCATGCGCCAACATCTTTCGTGTCCGCGAAGGTAAGCTCATCGACAAAGAAAACTTCATCTACGATGCAACAAGCCTGCCAACAAACACCGACGCTGAAACTCATATACTTCAAAAATGCGTAGAAGACTATTACAGCGTGGCCAGTGACTATCCAAAGGAGCTTTACTTACAAACTGAGATTGAAAACAAAGCAATTATTCAAGAACTTTTGAAAACTCGTAGTGCACGCAGCGTCACAATAAGTATTCCGACCAGAGGAAAGAAGCTTAACCTTATTGAACTAGGTAAAACCAACGCTAGTGAATACTTGCGCAAATGGGAAAACACCCAAGCCACCAACCTAGATAACGTTCACGAAGCGTTACAAAATCTGCAAGACATTTTGCAACTACCCACACTTCCACGTCGCATAGAGGGCTACGATATTTCCAACATCCAAGGAACAAACCCTGTTGGAAGTATGGTCGTCGCTAAAGATGGCATTGCCGCCAAATCTGAATATCGAAAATTCAAAATCAAAATTAAAGAGACACCTGATGATTTCGCCATGATGCGCGAAATGTTAAGCCGTAGACTTTCACGTCTCGCTGAAACCTTACCAAAAGACAAAGAAAAAGACGCATGGCCAACCCCAGACCTTATCGTCATCGATGGTGGTAAGGGTCAATTAGCTGTCGCCGTAGAAGTTCTTGAAGAAAAAGGTTTGCACATCCCTGTCGTCGGACTTGCGAAACGGATTGAAGAAATTTTCAAACCTCACGACTCAACACCAATCATCCTCTCTCACGACAACCCCGCTCTTCAACTTCTACAACGCCTTCGCGACGAAGCTCATCGCTTTGGAATCACTTTTCATCGAGACCTCAGAAGCAAACAAGCTACAAAGTCTGCCCTAGACACCATTTCAGGGATCGGTCCTAAAACAAAAAAACTTTTGAAGCAAAAATTTGGTACAGTTGCGCAAATTAAGCAAGCTTCACTCGAGGAGCTAACTGAAGTTGTTGGTAAAGCTAAAGCCCAACACATCAAAAAGCACTTATAGCTTCTTCAAACTATAAACATCACTACATTGACACAACACTAAGAAAGTTAGTATAATGAGCAAGTCAATTTACATCTACATATGAACAAACTCGAACAAATCATTACTTTCGCAAACATGGCCGTTATGGTCGGACTTATTATCACTGTCGCTTTACAGCGCAAAGGTGCTGGACTTTCCACCGTTTTCGGCGGCAGCGGCAATATTGCGCAAACTCGCCGTGGTTTTGAAAAATGGTTATTCTTTGCCACCATCACTCTTGGAGTGCTCTTCATTGGCCTGAGCGTTACAACCCTCCTTCTGAACAAATAATACAAATACATCACTTTGAGCGTTCTCGTCGAAAAAACTGCTGACGAGCTAGCCCGATTTCGTATTGGACTTAGCTTAATCCGACACTTCCGCCTTTCCTACCTTAGGAAAGTTTTTTCTTTAATAGGCCAAGCAGAGAAAATTGCTCTAATGGCATTGCTCCTTATGGTGTTAGTCGGCGGTATTGTTTCAATACGTCGAACTTACGATGCCTTAACTGTTCCGGTAGCAGCGAGTGGTGGAACCTACGCCGAAGGTGTATTAGGCCAACCCCGATATATTAATCCAATCTACGCAACCACCGATGCTGACCGCACACTAGCCCAGCTTATCTTTTCTAGTCTGTACCATTACGATCAAAACGGCGACCTCGTGCCAGACTTAGCAGAAGGCATGCCAACGGTTTCTGAAGATCAAAAAGAATATACAGTTAAACTTAAGCAAAACGTAAAATGGCACAACGGTGAAGCTTTCACCGCTGATGATGTCGTGTTCACCATTGCCAGCATCCAAAATACTGAGACCAAAAGCCCTCTTCGTAATCAGTGGCTAAATACGCTTGCCCAAAAGGTTGACGACTATACTTTAACTTTTTCAAATACAGAGATTTCCGGACCTTTCATCCATAACCTCACCTTGCCTATCATGCATCAAAGCGCATGGACGGGTGTTGAACCAATTGATTTCCCAACTAGCGATAACAACCTCAAACCAATAGGGACAGGCCCTTACACTCTTACCGAAATCGCTCAACAAACTAACAAAAAAATCTTAAGCATCAGCCTAAGCTCGTTCAAAGATTACTTCGCAGGACAACCAAACATAGACACGGTCACGCTACGCTTCTTGGATTCATACGAAGAACTCGTAACCTCTTTCCATAGTGATGAAATTGATGGCGCAGGTATTGTCCCTCTAGAAACCAACGCTACTATTAGTGGGAAGCAAAATTCAGCAACTGCATATACTGTTCCCTTAGCTCAGTACCAAGCTGTGTTCTTTAACCTCAGAAATTCATACCTAGCTGATAAAGTCGTGCGCAAAGCTTTGCTAGCCGCGACCGATCGCGACAAACTTACTCACGAAATATTAGAAGATCGCGCTCGTACCATTTATGGACCTTTTATTAACGAACACTTAAGCTTAAGCGCTGACTCACAAACAGCTGACAAGGCTTTAGCAGAAAAACTACTTGAGGATGCGGGTTGGAAAAAAGATACTAACACAGGCTTTCGAACTAAAAACAATGTTGAACTAAAGTTTGTTATCGCGACCAACGATACTAGTAGTAACGTTAAAGCGGCTGAGTTCTTAGCAGAGTCATGGAAAGCCATTGGTGTTAACGCAAGCGTGAACAGCATGCAGTCGAAAGATTTAACCAGTTCGTTAATTCGTCCTCGCACTTTTGATATCTTAGTTTTCGCCCAACAACTTGGTGCGGATCCTGATCCGTTCCTATTTTGGCATTCAACCCAAGCCAAAGATCCTGGTTTGAATATCACAGGTTTCAACAACACCGAAGCTGATCGTTTAATTTCTCAAGCTCGAACCTCCATCGAAGATGAAACTCGTGCCGCTCGATATACAGAATTTACCAACCTCCTTCGCGAAGAAGTGCCAGCAATCTTTTTGAATCAAAGCGTCTATCTGTACACGGTCGACTCTATAGTAAAGAATATCAACTTGAATGTGTTATACGATCCAATTTTCCGCTTCAACAATATTCACACGTGGTATATTAACGAGAGCAGGAACTGGAAATAGCAACTAGTATGCCGGGGTGGTGGAATTGGCAGACACGTACGCTTCAGGTGCGTATGATCGTAAGGTCGTGAGGGTTCAAGTCCCTCCCTCGGCACCAAAGTAATTGTATTAATAGCCTAAAATAAGCCATAATTTGGCATTTTGGGCTTAAACGCGCATTGACAATTCCCATCATATCAAGTATAATGATTTAAATTGCTTAGTTCTCTCGAAACCAAAGCACCCCCAGCCAGTATTTACCCAGTTAGCAAATAATAGCCAAAAAGTCTTTTTTTGTTTGATATTTGTTAATTGCTCTACCAATATTGGTACAGCTTACCTGTTAGGTCGACCGCAGACGTCACCTATAGGCCCGTAACAAAATTTAAGATTTAATTACGGATACAGATTTTAGTATTGTTATTCGTGATGCATTATTTTGCATCCTTACTACTCCCGTATCCCCTTAAGGAATTGGTTTAATGCTTAAGAAAGCAACAAGCTCCCCTTCTGGCCCCCGCACTTCTCGCCCGGGTACTCGTCCTCCAGGACAATCGTTTACTCGTCCGCTAGGAAACCGCGGTATGGTCACTGCCACTCAGGACAAACCTGAAGTTGAAGCAGTAAAGACCAGCCAGCACACTACGTCACGCACTAATCTTCGCATCGTCCCACTTGGTGGTCTCGAAGAAGTTGGTGCAAACATGATGCTCTATGAATATGGCGATGATATCATCGTTGTCGACATGGGCTACGCGTTCCCTGACGAAACCACACCTGGAATTGATTACATCATTCCAGACACCAAGTATTTGGAAGAAAACAAGAGCCGAATCCGCGGTGTGTTTATCACTCACGGACACATGGACCACATTGGTGCCATCCCTTATCTCTTACCAAAAATTGGTGACCCACCAATCTACACCTTGCCTTTAACCGCAGGTATGATTCGCAAACGCCTTGAAGAATTTAACATGGCCGAGCGTACTAAAATTAACGCTATCGGTCGTGATGATGTTATCCGCTTAGGAAACTTCACACTTCGCTTCTTTGGAGTTAATCACAACATTCCTGATTCCATGGGTATCTCCATTGGAACACCGGTTGGCCAGATCATCCACACGGGTGACTGGAAATTCGACCACACTCCAGTTAACGAACAGCCAGCTGAATTTGCTAAGTTAGCCAAATTCGGTTCAGAAGGAGTTCTTCTTCTGGCTAGTGACTCTACTAACTCATCTAAACCTGGGTACTGTGCATCCGAACGCGAACTAGGGTTTACCATAGATCGTTTGTTCCAAGATGCTCAAGGTCGCGTCATTTTCGCGAGCTTCTCATCCTTACTTTCTCGTATGCAGCAGGTCTTTGATATCTCTGCTAAATACAACCGTAAAGTTTTAGTTACAGGTCGCTCAATGGTTAATAACATTGAAGTGGCTTTGTCTCTAGGATACTTACGTATTCAGCCAAAACAGATTATCAAATCTGAACAAGCTAAGAAATTTCCTGATAACCAAATTGTGGTTTTGACTACTGGTTCTCAAGGTGAAGAAGGTGCTGGATTAGCCCGTATGGCTCGTGGTGATCATAAAACCATTCGCGTCAAAAAGGGTGATACCGCAATTATTTCTGCTTCCCCTATTCCAGGAAACGAACGTTCTGTCGTTGCTGTACTTGATAACTTAACCCGTGAAGGCGTTAACGTTATCTACAACAAAATTTTAGACATTCACACTTCTGGTCACGCTCAACAAGAAGAACTTAAGTTAATGATTAGCTTGGTTAAACCAAAGTATCTCATGCCAATTCACGGTGAACACCACATGTTGGTCGCTCACAGTAAATTAGCTCAGAGCTTAGGTATGAAAGAAGAAAACGTCTTCATTCTTGGTAACGGTGATGGTTTGGAATTCAACGCCGCTGGTGAAGCTAAACAGCACGTTGATGCAGTTCAAGCTGGATACGTCTTCGTTGATGGTCTAGGCATTGGTGATGTTGGCGAAGTCGTATTACGCGACCGTCAGCTCATGGCTCAAGACGGTATGTTCGTCATTATTGTGACGCTCGACCGTAAAGCCGGAAAGCTCATCAACCAACCAGACATTATTTCTCGTGGATTTATTTTCATGAAGAACAATGATGATCTCGTCCGCGAAGTTAAACATGAAATTCGCAAGATGGTTGATACTCACGGCAAGAAAGCCGAACCTAACTGGGCGTACTTACGCCAAGCCATTCGTGATGATGTTGGTGAATATCTTTTCCAAAAGACTCAACGTCGTCCAATGATTCTCCCCGTTATCATAGAAATTTAACACGAACTTCCACGTACGTTGTTTGTACGTTCGGCAAAGCCGAACTTCAAAACAACTTTGGACAACTTCTTCGTTACAAGCTCCGTTCTTCGCTCACCGTAGACTTACTACGCTTCGCTCAGATACTCGCTTGTGCCTCGAATTTGTCTCAAACGTGAAAGTTCTAGATATTACTATTCTTCGAACGAGATCGAGATGTTTCTACAACGTCTCGATTCGCTCGCAGAATACAAAGTCAGTGCTCTAAGAAATCAGAAAACCACACTCAATTAGTTTCGTTCGATTTCTCACAGTTCACTTTAATACTTTGTTCCTTACGTGTGCACTTGAATCAAAATTCGAAAAACGGAAAGACACTTAAATTTTATTTCCCAGTTTCTCCAAGTTTTGACAGTGAAAGCTATTAGTAGCTGATAGACAGAAGTTCGCTTTTGTCCTTCACTTGCTAATACCTACAACTCTGTAGAATTAGATCCTTTGTTTCTTTTTGATATAGCGAGGCAGCCGAAGAGGCACTCCTATACATCCCAAACAATTAATTAAAAGAGCAGCATCAACGCTGCTCAGACTTGTTTTAACTATGAATAAACTTAAAATTACCCCGCTTGGGGGCTTAGGAGAAATCGGCATCAACATGATGGCTTACCAATTTGGCGACGACATTCTCGTTGTTGATATGGGCTATGGATTTCCTAAAATACCAAGCATAAATCACATCATCCCAAACTCTGACTGGCTTGTAGAAAATAAGCATCGCATCCGCGGTATAGTCATTACTCACGGACACATGGACCACATCGGAGCTATCCCCTATATTCTTCCTCGTCTAGGATTTCCACCAATCTACAGCTTACCGCTGACTATTGGTCTGATTAAGAAACGTCTTGAAGAATTCAACTTAAACGGTTCAGCGAAATGCATCTCGGTGCAAGTCGATGATCAGATCCAACTCGGAGCGTTTAAAGTCCGCTTCTTTAGAGTTAATCACAGTATCCCTGATGCGGTTGGATTGTCTATTCTTACGCCCTCCGGCCAGGTCATTCACACCGGCGACTGGAAATTGGATTACACTCCCGGCGATGACCACCCAGCAGAGCTAGCCAAGCTCTTAGGGTTCAGTGAACAAGGAGTCTTAGCGTTGCTATCAGACTCAACCAACGCTCCACGTCCAGGTTTTTCTATTTCAGAAAAACAAATTGCCGAAACTATCGATAATACTTTCAAACAAGCAACCAACAGAATTATATTCACTTGCAATGCGCTCATCTTAACTCGCATCCAACAAGTTTTCAACATCGCGGCTAAGCACAACCGACAAGTTGCTGTTATTGGTCGTTCGATGATAAACAACATTGAGGTTGCGTCACGTCTTGGATATTTGAAAATCAAACCTGGAACAATGATTAAGATGGAAACAGCAAAACGCTTACCTGGTCACAGAACAGTTATCCTAACTACTGGTGCCCAAGGTGAAGAGCTGGCAAGCTTGCCACGCATGGCGCGCGGTGAACATCGTGACATTCGTTTGAAAAAGGGAGACACGGTAATTATTTCCGCCAATCCTATTCCGGGAAACGAACGCACTGTAAATGAAATGATCCAGATGCTCTCTGAACTTGGGGTCACCTTGGTCTACAGTCGAATTCTGGACATTCATGTTTCAGGACACGCCAAACAAAGTGAACTTAAACTACTTATCGACTTAGTAAAACCACAATTCTTCATTCCGATTCACGGAGAGCATCACATGCTTGTTGCGCATCGCGCTCTTGCTGAAGAACTTGGAATACCTACGGACAATGTCTTCGTTATGGACAACGGCAAGACTTTGGAACTTGATAAAGACGGCGCTAAAATTTTACCGGAACTTATTGATACTCGCTATCACTATGCCGATGATTTAGGTTCAGGATTTATTGACCCAGAGTTGCTAGAGGAACAAGAAGCTATGCAAAACGACGGCATAGTCTCTATTGTCATGCCGCTCAACAAACAAAGCCGAGCTCTTACCGGACAAGCGACAATCGCCTCTCGCGGTTTCGTCTACGTTAAAGGTAACGAGGGACTGTTCCGAGAGCTAGGTCACGACCTTGGTAAAATGAGCGTCGAAATTACGGACGAGACAATCGTCCAACACGCACAACAATACTTATTTGCCAGAACTGGCCGAAGACCAATGATCGTTCCCGCAATTATTGAAGTTTAGCTTCTTTTAATCTCGATAAATACAAAAACCCCAGCTTTTATAAAGCTGGGGTTTTTGGTATACTTTTGCTATGA